>JAWVEC010000308.1:0-10611 GCA_033856975.1 Gaiellales bacterium | reverse complement strand
CCGGCGCCGGATGCCACCACGAAAGCGGCAAGCAGCGACAGCAGGTAGACCGACTTGTAGAGCCGAGTCTTCATCATGTACGTCTCCTTGGGGGAGGGGTACACCGCTATCTCATTTAGCACTCCGGCGGGTGTCTGTGCCACCCCCCGATCGGGGGTATCTGAGCCTTCCGGAGTTGAGTCTGCGAGCCGGGTCAGGCGACGCGAAGCACGGTTGCGCGGTGACCGTCGGACGTCTCCAGCGTGACCCAGCAGCGAGTCCAGGTCATGTCCGCGGGCATGGTGGTGCGCGCGACGACGTCTCCGCCGGACTCGGTGTTGAACGCCACCAGGCCGGTCGGGTCGCCGCCTCCGGTCTGCATCCACAGCTCGTAGTACCCACCCGCAGGCGCGGGCGTGAGATGGCTGACCCGCACGACAACGTTTCGCACCGCGTCGTTCGCGGAGCCCAGCTCGACCACGGCCGATGCCTGCGGCGCGGCGGGGCCGCCGGCGAGGCTGATGCGATGCGCGACCGACATCTGGTTGCCGCCCACCCCGATCACCAGCGCTGCCGCCGCCGAGGCGGTCAGCACCGCGGCCGCCAGCAACAGGCGGCTGAACCGGCTATCCATCCGCAGCACCGGCCGCAGCCGGACGACATCAGGAGTGCCCAGCGCCGCCTGCCGGGCGGCTTCGCGGAAGCGGGCAGGGGGCTCGCCCGGCGCACCGGCCGCTCGCAGCATCTCCTCGACCTCAGCCATCCGCCGCTCGTCATTCACAGCGTCACCCGCTCGGGCGAGAGCCGCTCGGCCAGACGCGCCAGCCCGCTTCTGGTGCGCGTCTTCACGGTGCCCAGGGGCAGCGACAGTCGCTCGGCGACCTCGCTCTGGGACAGCCCAGAAAAGTACGCCAGCTCGATCACCGCCCGCTCTCGATCGGGCAGCGAGTCGACGGCGGCATGCACGGCAAAGGCTTCCAGCTCGGCCGCCGTGCGCTGCTCGGGCCCGGCGCTCGGGTCGGGCAGGTCGGGCGGCTCCGCGACGGTGGCGGTGCGGCGCCCGCGCAGAGCGTCCGCCGATGCGTTGCGCGCGATCGCAAACAGCCACCCGGATGCGGATCCGCGCTCACGACGATAGCCCGCAGCAGCGCGCCACACCGAGGCGAACGCCTCCTGCACCACGTCCTCGCTGCGGCCATGATCCGCCAGCATCCGGCGCACGACCGCGTACACCGCGCGTGAGTAGCGGCGGTAGAGCAGCTCGAAAGCCTCCGTGTCGCGCACCTGCGCCACTCGCTCGAGCAGATCCTCGTCGCTGAGGGCCGAGATGTCCACGGCGACCAGCCTAGATGATCGAATCCGGGCGTTGCGTGACACGGGCATGGCGGGGCACGGAACCTGAACGGCAATGATGCTCATCACGGCTACTACGCCGCCGGGTCGACGGCGGTTTGCGCGAAGCGTTCAGGTCGACCGGAGGCGGCGCCGCCAAGGGGGCGGGGCCTGCGCCCTCACCCGAGTTCGCTGCACGACGTTGTCCCAGAACGTCGAGGAGCGTGTTGGGTGGGCGGCGCCGCCTCAGGTCACAAGGATGCTTCCCCACCGAGCCGCGGACCGGCGCGGCCGGACGGACCGATACCTCGCAGGGAGCCGTGGAGCGGGGCGGGAGAGCACGTGAACACAGCATGCCCGCACCTCGCGCCGCGCGCGATCCCCCGAAAGGGTTCACGGCTCGTACGCCGTTCAGGGAAAGTCGCTGCCGTGATGGGCGTCGTCGGGAGCCATCTGCATGCCGGCGCCCATCAGGTCACGGATGCTGATGATCCCGATCAGCCTGTCGCCCTCGACGACGGGGATGTGCCGGAACCGGCGCTCGCTCATGATCCGGGACGCATCGCTGGGCGAGTGGTCTGGCGGCAGCGTCAGCGGATCGGGGGTCATGTACGACTGCACCTGGCCCTGATCGGGGTGCCGGCTGTCGGCGATCGCCCGCAGCAGGTCGCGCTCGGTGAAGATGCCGGCGATCCTCGTCCCGTCCATCACGACGGCCGCGCCGACGTTGCGCGCGCGCATCAGTCGCGCGGCCTGACCGAGCGTGGTCTCGGCCGGGATCGTCAACACGTCCTCGGTGGTCATGAAATCGCGCAGGGTGACTGCCATGAAGGAGGTCCTTCCTACTCGGTCGGGGATTCTCGCAGGCGCATCTCGAGCAGAAGCTCCGCGTCCAGCGCGTCCGCGATCCGCATCAGCGTGTCGAGCTTGGGCGGCCGGCCGCCCCGCTCGAGGCGAGCGATGGCCGACTGGGTGGTGCCGCACAGGATCGCGAGCTCCTGCTGGCTCATCCCGCGAGCCTGCCGGTTGTGGGCCACCATCCGGCCGACATCCGAGAACCGTCGCTCATGGTCGCGGCCGATCGCATCCGAGCGCTTGCGGATGCCATCACGCATCCGCTCCAGCGTCTGGGCGGTGAGCCGCTGTCGTTGGCTGTTCGATTGACTTGTCACGAGAACCTCAGTCTATCGCATCCACGCTATCGCCCGCCACGGACTTCGTGCGGCCGTACCCTTGTGCGATGAAGCGCCGCGCCGTGGTTGTCAAGGTCGGATCGAGCACCCTGGTGGATGGGCGCGGCCGCGCCCGCGCGCGCGTGTTCTCACAGGTCGCGGCCGATGCCGCGACATTGACTGCCGATTCGACGCCGGTCGTGATCGTCAGCTCGGGTGCGATCGCGCTCGGCCTGGGAGCGCTGGGCGTGACCCAGCGGCCGCGGCGGCTGGCCGAGCTGCAGGCCGCCTCGGCGGTCGGCCAATCGCTGCTCGTGCGGCGCTGGGAGCGTGCGCTCGGCCGGCGGCAGGCGCGCGGCGCCCAGGTGTTGCTGACGGTCGGAGACATCCACCGCCGAGATGGCTACCTGAACGCCCGCCGCACCCTCGAGACGCTGCTCGGCTGGGGAGTCGTGCCGATCGTGAACGAGAACGACTCCACCGCCACCGACGAGATCTCGTTCGGGGACAACGACGCGCTGGCAGCGCAGGTGGCGGTGCTGCTGCGGGCGCGGCTGCTGGTGCTGCTGACCGACATCGATGGCCTCTACGACCGCGCGCCGGCCCAGCCCGGCGCCGAGCTGATCGACGAGGTGCGAGATCACCGGCTGCTGGACGCACTCGACGTCGGCGGAGGCGGCAGCTCGTGGGGCTCGGGCGGCATGCGCTCCAAGGTCGTGGCGGCAGAGATGGCGAGCACTGGAGGGGTGGCGGCGGTGATCGCCAGCGGCCGGCGGCCGGGGACGTTGCGCTCGGCCGCGCTGGGCGAGCGGGTGGGCACGAGGTTTCGGGCCGACCCCCGGCCGCTCTCGGCGTACAAGCTCTGGATCAGGTACGGCAAGCCGGTGCGTGGCCGCCTGCACGTCGACCAGGGAGCCCGAAGCGCGCTGGTTTCGCGCGGCACCAGCCTGCTCGCGGTGGGGCTGGTATCGGTGGACGGAAGCTTCGCGGCCGGCGACGCGGTCGAGATCTGCGCCGGCGGCGAGCCGTTTGCGATCGGCCTCTCACACCGCTCCGCGGCCGAGCAGCGAGGCCTGGCCGGCGTACGGGGGGTGGACGAGGCGGTGCACCGCGATAACCTTGTCGTACTGTGAGCACCATCACCTCATCCGACGTCGGCCGCCGCGCCCGTGTGGCGGCGCGATCGCTGGCCGCACTGGACGGCGCCGCCAAGGACGCCGCTCTGGCTGCCGTCGCCGCCCAGATCCGCCGGCGAGCCGGTGAGCTGGTCGACGCAAACCGGCTCGACATGGCAGCCGCCGCCGACCAGCGGCCGGCCATCCGCGACCGGCTGATGCTCGACCACGACCGCTGCGGCGCTCTGGCCGATGCCGTCGAGAGCGTCGCGGCGCTTTCCGATCCGATCGGCTCGACGATCAGCGATGCCACGCTCGACAACGGACTCCAGATGACCAAGCTGCGCGTCCCGCTCGGCGTCGTGATGGTGGTGTACGAAGCCCGCCCCAACGTGACGGTGGACGCTGCCGTGCTGTGCATCAAGGCCGGCAACGCCTGCATCCTGCGCGGCTCACGGTTGGCTGAGCACACCAACCGAGCGCTGCTGGACGTGATGCGCGACGCCCTCGCCGAAGCGGGGTTGCCGGCCGATGCCGTGCAGGCCCTGTCCACCGACCGCGCGGAGCTGGCCGCGGTGATCGCCGATCCCAGCTCGGCCGATGTGGTCATTCCACGCGGCGGCGAGCAGCTGAAGCAGTTCCTGCTCGAGCACTCCCGGATCCCGGTGCTGGCGGCCGCAGGCGGCAACTGCCACGTCTACGTCGACGCCGCCGCAGACCCCGCCAAGGCGCTCGCAATCACGGTCAACGCAAAGGTGCAGCGGCCAGGCGTGTGCAACGCGGCCGAGACGCTGCTGGTGCATCGCGACCGGGCCGACCTGGTTCCCGCTCTGGTGGAGGCGCTGGAGGCCGAGGGTGTGGAGGTGCTGGAGGGCGAGCAGGCCTGGGCGACTGAGTTCCTCGATCTGAAGATGGCGCTGCGGGTGGTCGACGATCTCGACCAGGCGCTCGACCACATCGACCGCTACGGCACCGGCCACTCGGAGGCGATCGTGACCGAGGACGCGGCGGCCGCCGGCCGCTTCACCCGCGAGGTCGACGCGGCGGCCGTGTACGTCAACGCCTCGACCCGCTTCACCGACGGCGCCGTGTACGGCATGGGCGCCGAGATCGGCATCTCCACCAACCGGCTGCACGCCCGCGGGCCGCTGGGGCTGGAGGAGCTGACGACCACCAAGTACGTCGTCATCGGCGACGGGCAGACGAGATCCTGACGCCTCCAGCGTCAGCCGAAACGCAACCGGCGAGCGATCTGCTCCGTCCCACGGCACGATGCGCCGCGCGGTAATCACCGGCCTGGGGGCCGTCACCCCGGTCGGCAACGACGTTCCCACCACCTGGGCCAACCTGGTCGCGGGCGTCAGCGGCGTGGACGTGATCAGCCGCTTCGACGCCGACGAGTTCCCCGTCAACATCGCGGCCGAGGTCAAGGGCTTCGACGCAACGGCGACGATGCCGGTGAAGGAGGTGCGCAAGACCGGGCTGGACGTGCAGTACGGCGTCGCCGCGGCCATCGAGGCCGCCCGGGACGCCGAGTACGAGGTGACCGAGCCGTCGCGCGCCGGCGTGATCATCGGCAGCGCGGTCGGCGGCCTGCCACAGATCCTCGAGCAGCAGAAGGTGCTCGAGACGCGCGGCCGCGAGCGCGTCTCTCCTCACTGGCTGCCGAACATGCTTGTCGATTCCACCACCAGCCACGTCGCCACCCAGCTCGGCATGCGCGGCGTCAACTACGCGATCGTCTCGGCATGCGCCAGCGGCTCGCACGCCATCGGCGATGCCGCGCTGGTGATCCGCCGCGGCCAGGCGGACGCCGTGCTGGCGGGCGGCACCGAGTCGGCGATCGTGCCCCTGATCCTGGCCGGCTTCTGCTCGATGCGCGCACTGGCCGATGGACGCGAGGATCCGACCGCGGCATCGCGCCCGTTCGACGCCACCCGCTCGGGCTTCGTGATGGCCGAGGGCGCGGCGGTCGTGATGGTGGAGGACATGGAGCACGCGCTGCGGCGCGGGGCGCGCATCTACTGCGAGGTGATCGGCTACGGCGCATCGAACGATGCCTACCATGTCGCCACCCCCCACCCCGAGTCGGTGGGCGTGATCGAGATGATGCGGGCTGCGCTCGGCAGCGCCGGCATCTCGCCCCACGACATCGACTACATCAACGCGCACGGCACCTCCACGCCCTACAACGACGCGGCCGAGACGCTCGCGATCAAGACGGTGTTCGGCGATCACGCATCCCAGCTGGCGGTGTCATCGATCAAGTCGATGATCGGCCACCTGTTCGGCGCCGCCGGCGCGATCGAGGCGCTGGCGACCGCGCTCACGATCCACCACGGCGTGATCCCGCCGACGATCAACTACCGCCACCCCGACCCCGAGTGCGACCTCGATTACGTGCCCAACGTGGCGCGCCAGGCGGACGTGAAGGTGGCACTCTCGAACTCGATGGGTCTCGGCGGCCACAACGGCTGCGTGATCCTGAAGAAGTTCGACGGCTGATCCTTCTTGACGTGCCGCCCTGCCGGGTTTATGGTTACGCCAAGTACCTTGTAAAGCATGGTAGATGACCTCAGACCCGGCGACACCGCAGCACTCCCTTCCCAGCTCCGCCGCGGGGTGCTCGAGTTCTGTGTGCTCGCCCTGCTGCGGAACGGCGAGCGCTACGCCGTCGAACTGGTGTCGGAGCTGGGCAGCAAGGACGGACTGGTGACCTCGGAGGGCACCCTCTACCCGTTGCTCTCACGACTCCGTCGCGAGGGAGTGGTCGAGACGACCTGGCGCGAGTCGCCGGGCGGGCCGCCGCGCCGCTATTACGCCCTGACCCCCGCCGGCCGCGGGGTGCTGGACGTCTTCAGCGCAGAGTGGGCGCGGTTCCGCGACACCGTGGACGGGATCCTCGAGCCGTGAACACGAACGCACATCCGCTGGTCGAGCGCTACCTTCGCGACCTGCGCGCCGCCCTGCGCGATATGCCTCGGCGCCAGCGCGACGAACTGGTGGCGGAGATCGCGGGCCACATCGAAGAGACCCTGTCGCCGGGAGCATCGGACGCCGAGGTGCTGACCGCGCTCGACCGGATGGGAGAACCGGAGCAGATCGCCGCGGCAGAGCGCGAGCGGCTTGGGATCGACGAGCCGACCGCCGGCTGGCTCGAGTGGCTGACGATCCCCCTGCTCCTGCTGGGCGGGATCGTTATCCCGGTGGTCGGTTGGGTGATCGGGTTGGTGTTCCTGTGGCTGTCGCGGGCATGGACGGTGCGGGACAAGATCCTGGCCACGCTGCTCGTGCCGGGCGGCCTGCTGCCGGCCGTCTACCTGGTGGCGGCTCCTATCACCATGCAGACGTGCACGGGCTCGACCGGCACTCGGAACGGGCGGACGGTCGAGACAGGGATGCACTGCACCGGGGGGCATTCGACGGCGGCAACGATCGCGCTGATCGCGCTGTTCGCCCTCCTCGTGGTCGCCCCGATCTACACCGCCGTGAGACTCGGGCGACGGCTACCTCCGGCCCGCCGGCCAAAGCTTCGTCGACGACTGACAGGGAGTCATGCGGTGGCGCTGTTCATGTTCGGGATCGCGCTCGGCGGATCGGCCGTCTGGTACTACCTCTCGACGCGGCCACCCGGGGGCTAGCCGCCCAGCCCCGCCACCCGCTTGCCGTTGCTCACGGACCGCAGCTCGACCACGCGGTCGATCAGCCCGTAGGACAGCGCCTCCACCGAGGTCATGAAGTTGTCGCGCTGGGTGTCGTCGTGGATCCGCTCCGGCGTGTGGCCGGTGTCGGCGGCCAGCAGCTCCTCCATCCGCCGCTGAAGGGCCAGGATCTCGCGCGCCCGGATCTCGACGTCGGTGGCCTGGCCCTCGAAGCCCGACGTGTGGCCCTGGTGGATCATGATCTTCGAGTTGGGCAGCGCGATCCGCTTGCCCTTCGCGCCGCCCGCCAGCAGGATCGCGCCCATCGACATGGCCATGCCGAAGCAGATCGTCTGGATCTCGGAGCGCACGTAGCGCATGGTGTCGTAGATCGCCATGCCGGCATAGACGTCGCCGCCGGGCGAGTTGATGTAGAGGCTGATGTCCTTGTCGGGGTCGTCCGACTCGAGGTGGATCAGCTGGGCGACGATCAGGTTCGCCACCTCGGCCGTGACCGGCGTGCCCAGGAAGATGATGCGGTCGTTCAGCAGCCGCGAGTAGATGTCGAACGAGCGCTCGCCGCGGCCGGTCTGCTCGATCACCATGGGGATGACGGGGGACATCGCGCGCCTCCTGTATAGTGCAACCAATGAGTTGCGCATGCTAGCGCGGCGCCGACCAACCCGCAACCGTATGGTTGCGCATAGGAGGAGCGATGGCTGAGGTCGTGGAGCGCGAGATCACGGTTCCCGTCGAACCCGACGAGGCCTGGCGGCTCGTCACCGAGCCCGACCACCTCGAGCACTGGTTCGCCCCCCAGGTCGAGCTGGATCCCCGTCCCGGCGGCCCGGTGCGGGTGGTCGAAGACGACGGAGGCGAGCGCCACGGCGTTGTCGAGCAGGTCGATGCCCCCCGCCGGCTTCGCTTTGTCTGGTACGCGCCGCCCGACGGTGCCCCGTCCTCGGTCGAGATCGAGGTCGCGCCGGACGAGCACGGCTCGCGCATCAGCGTCGTCGAGCGCGAGCTGGTGATGGTCGACGCGATCCCCCCCGGCATGCTGGAACGGCCGCGGACGCTGCGCAACGAGCCCCTCGCCCTGGCGGCCTGAGCGTGGACGTCGGTACCACCTTCGCGGCGCTGGCAGACGACAGCCGCCGGCAGATGCTGACCATGCTGGGCGACGGGGAAGGCGCCACCGCCACCGAGCTGGCCCGCGACCTGCCGATCAGCCGCCAGGCCGTCTCGAAGCACCTCGCCGCGCTGCGCACCGCCGGGCTGGTGTCGGCCCGCCACCAGGGACGCGAGACGCGCTACACGGTCACCCCGGAGCCGCTGCAGCAGGCGGTGGCCTGGATCGCCGACACCGGCGCAGCCTGGGATCAGCGGCTGGCTCGGCTGGGCGGATACGTGCGCCAAGAGCGCAGCGCAGGTTAACCAGCGCGGGTATTGTCCCCGGCGATGTCCGCCGTCCGCCAGGCCGATCCGCTGCTCTCCGCCGAGGAGGCGTCCGGCATCGGCCTGAGCCGCGAGCGGCTGCTTCGGATCTACCGCGACATGGTCGCGACCCGCGCCATCGAGGAGCGCGGGAACCTGTTGTTCAAGGCCGGCCGGCTGCCGGGCAGCTACTACACCGGCCGCGGCAACGAGGCCGCCTCGGTCGGCGTCGCAAGCGCGATGGGAGAGCACGACATCGCCTCGCCGCTTCACCGCAACATGGGCGTGCACGTGGTGCGCGGCGTCGACCCGGCGGCGATCTTCTGCCAGTTCATGGGCCGCGTGGGCGGGGCCACCCATGGCCGCGACTCCAACCTGCGCAGCAACGACTTCTCGCCCGGCCGCGGGCTGCTGGCAGGCGTCAGCCACCTGCCGGCGATGATCCCGGTCATCACCGGCATCGCGCTCGCCTTCCAGCTTCGCAAGCAGCCGCGGGTCGCGATCGGCTGGTGCGGCGACGGCGCCGCCGCCCGCGGAGACATGCACGAGGCGATGAACCTGGCCGGCGTGCGCGGCCTGCCGATCGTGTACGTGATCGACAACAACCTGTTCTCCTACTCGACGCCCAACCAGCTCTCGTTCGCGTGCCAGAACCTGGCCGACCGTGGCCCCGCCTACGGTTTCGAGGGCATCGTCGTCGACGGCACCGACGTGCTGACCGTCTATCGAGAGGCGTCGCGGGCGATCGAGAAGGCGCGCGAGGGCGGCGGCCCCACCCTGATCGAGCTGATCACGCTGCGGATGGAGGGACACGCCGTGCACGATGACGCGGCCTACGTCCCCAAGGCGCTTGTCGCCGAGTACGAGGCCAAGGACTCCGTCGAACGCTACCGGGCGTGGCTGCAGATCAACCACGACCTCGGCGACGACGAGCAGGCGGCGATCGACGCCGAGGTGCGCGAGACGATCGACCAGGGGGTGCTCGAGGCCGAGGCCAGCCCGCTGCCGGATCCGAGCACCGTGCTGGACGGCGTCTACGCGGTATCCTTCCAGGAATGAGCGAGTTTCCGTTCGGCATGTTCGGGGGCGGCGACCCCGAGGAGATCCAGCGCCAGCTGGCCGGCTTCATGGAGCAGGCCCAGCAACAGCAGAAGGTGGCGTTCGCGGATCAGGCGATCAACCTGGCCGTCAGCATGACGGTGGCCGCGATCGGCCGCATGGAGCTGTCAGGGAAGCCGGACGAGCAGGCGATGCAGGTACGCGATGCGATCCGGCTGCTGTTCCCCGAAGCCGTCACGCTCGTCAGCGAGGCCCGGCAGGGCCTCAGCTAGGGATTGCTCGACTCCCCCAATGGGGTATCTCACATTCGGGCCAAACATGACGATACTTGGTTAGAGGCGCGCTCCGACTCCAAGTCCGTCGGTCTTCTTCTTTACGGTGCGTCGCCTCCCATGAACGGTAGGAGGATGGCAATGCATCAATTGGAAGCTCTGGTGGCGGAGCAATCCGGCCAGACGATGGCAGAGTACGCGGTGGTGATGACAGTCATCACGATCGCGGTCGTGGCCACGCTGGCTCTCGTCAGCTCAAGCGTCACGAGCCTGATCAACGCGATCGTGCCGCTGATCTGACAGGACCAAGCAGCGCCCGGACAGCGGGCCCTGTCACGCTCGACCACGACCCGGCATGCCATGCCGGGTCGTGGTATTTGTGGCCCCGAAGCGTGGCCATGGCGGCGGTCAGTTGTTTGCCGGGCTCGCGGCGCTCGGCCGCGAAGGCGTCGATCACCGCTTCCTCCCAGCGCTCGCCGGCGACGTTCGCCACGCTGTCGGGCCGGCTTGCAGCCGGACGTGGCGCGCCCTGCAGGTCTCCTCCTCTTGCGCCCGCCAAGCAGGCCCGCAGCGAGTCGAGGTCGGCGTCGATCAGCAGCGTGCCGTG
>JAWVEC010000307.1:0-3832 GCA_033856975.1 Gaiellales bacterium | reverse complement strand
TGGCATCGGCGCTTCGCCACCTGCCGGCCCGCGATCGCGACATCGTGCGGCTGCGATTTGTCGAGGACATGACGCAGTCCGAGATCGCTGCCGAGATGGGCATCAGCCAGATGCACGTGTCGCGGCTGCTGCGCTCGGCGCTGACGCGTCTGCGGCGCGAGCTGACCGCAGCCGGCAGCTCGGACAGCCAGGTCGCCTGATCAGGCGGAGGATCCTGCCGGGTCGCCGCCCGGCAGGATCCTGCCGGACAGCAGCTCGACCCTGGCAGCGCCGGCGGCCGGCCAGGAGACGGAAAGGCCGCGGCGCCGGTAGTAGTCGACGTCCTCGACCAGGTGCAGCGGCGATGCCGCGGCCAGCCTGCCGTTGGACATCAGCGTGAGCGCCAGCGGCAGGAAGTAGTGGCGGCCGGAATATGCGCGCACGTCGAAGCCGAGTGCCGTCTCGCCGATCCGGTCGAGGATCAGGTCGCTGACCTCGCCGATCGGATGGTCGCCGCCCACCAGCACGGTCATCCCCCGCAGCTCTGTCAGCTCGCACATCATCGACCAGCCGCCCGTACCCCGGCTCGCGTTGCCCCAAACCGTTTGGATACGGATCCGGGTGGGTATCTGAGGGGTGTATCAACCGAACGAAAGGAAGTGCGTGATGGGTATCGGTTCATCAATCGTTCTTATCGCCGTGGGTGCGATCCTGCGGTTCGCCGTCACCATCCACTCGACGATCGGCAGCACGCAGGTCAACTGGGACGTTGTCGGCGACGTGCTGATGGTGGCCGGCGCAATCGGCCTCGTGCTGGCGCTGATCTACATGGCGACGGCGTCGCGCCGCCGCGTTGTCGACGACGGCTACGTCGACCGGGCAGACCGGCCGTACGTCTCGTAGCCGAGTTGACCGTCGCCGCTGACGGCGAGGGATCGACGCAGCCGGCCGCGCGCCCGCGACGGCCGGCTGCGTCGATGTATGGGAGCCGCGGCGGGGCATCCGTGAGACGAGGGCTTAGCCCCGAGGAGGCGGCGGCGGAGGCGGCCGGACTTCGCTACGTCAGCGACGCCGAGCCGGGCATCTCCCGGCTGCGAGCTGGTGGCGGATTCACATATCGCACCGCGAACGGCTCGCTGATACCCAGAGGCCCGCAGCGAGACCGCATCACCGCCCTGGCGATCCCTCCCGCGTGGACGTCCGTCTGGATCTCACCCCGCGGCAACGGGCACCTTCAGGCCACCGGGCGGGATGCACGGGGACGAAAGCAGTACCGCTACCACCCGGAGTGGCGTAGACAGCGCGACGATCACAAGTACGGGCGGCTGGCCGACTTCGGCGGTGCGCTGAGGCGAATCCGGGCGCGGTCGCGGAGCGACCTGGCGCTGCCCGGCTTGCCACGAGAGAAGGTGCTGGCGGGAGTGATCCTGCTGCTCGACACCACGCTGATGCGGGTCGGAAACGCCGAGTACGCTCGGCTCAACAAGAGCTTCGGCGTGACGACGATACGAAACCACCACGCCGACGTGACGGGAGCCAGCATCACCTTCACGTTTCGCGGCAAGAGCGGCACGCGGCACGAGGTGGCAATCGACGACCGGCGGCTGGCCCGCCTGGTGCGGCGCTGCCAGCAGCTGCCGGGGCAGGAGCTGTTCGCCTACCTCGACGCCGATGGCGAGCCCCGAGACGTCGGCTCCGGCGACGTGAACGAGTACCTGCGCGAGATCGCCGGTGGCGACTTCAGCGCGAAGGATTTCCGAACCTGGGGCGGCACCGTGCTGGCCGCCGAGGCGCTCTGCCAGGTTGGCCGTCCCACGTCTGAGGCGGACTCGAGGGGCCGCGTCGCAGAGGCCGTGCGGATGGTGGCTGCAGAGCTGCGAAACACCCCGGCGGTGTGCCGGGCGAGCTACATCCATCCGTTGGTGATCGAGGCGTACCTGCAGGACGCGCTGCCTTGCCCGGCGATCGCCCGCAACCCGGAGCGGGCGCTGCTGCAGCTGCTGCGGGACGGTCTTCCCGCCGCGGGCTGACCGTTTGGCGCCTGCCGTGCCCGGGTACCGGGGCGGGGTGGACAGGAACGCGGTCACGATCGACGTGCGCAGCATCGCCGGTGACGGCGCGGTCGTCATCGCGCTGGCGGGGGAGCTCGATCTGGCCACAGCCGACCAGCTTCGAGACGCGCTCGAGCGTGCGGGCGAGGGCGGCAAGACCGTTCGGGTCGACGCGCGCCAGGTGACCCTGCTCGACTCGACCTCGCTCGGCGTGCTGCTGTTCTTCGCCCGCCGGCTGCGCGATCGCGGCGGATGGCTCGAGCTGATCTACGCGACGCCGTCAGTGGCCAAAACGCTCGAGGTGGCAGCGATCGGCCGCGCGATCAGACTGGTCGATTGCTCGGACGAGCCGCAGCGTTCCGCCGACAGCAGCTGACCGGGACGCCGTTTGCGAACCACCACGGGCGGGTAGAAGGTGACGACAAGATTGACACCGCTACTACTTTCGGAGGGTTCTTCATGCCTGTTCTTTCACTCGCCCCGTTGCTCGCACTGGGACTGGGCGTCGGCATCATCGGTCTGATCGTGATCGTGATCATCATCATCCTCGTGTTGCGCGTGCTGTAAACGGCCGCATGTTTGAGCGGTGGCCGATCGCGGGCACAGGTGTGGTGCGGAAACGGCAAGCAACAAAGGAGCGTGGGTAGATGGGCGAGAATCTGGACAAGGTCAAGGGCACGATCAAGGAAGAGACCGGTCGCGCCACCGGCGACGAGGAGCTGACCCGCGAGGGCCAGGTCGATCAGGCCAAGGGCGACGTCAAGCAGGGCGTCGACGACGCCGGCGACGCGATCAAGCGCGGTCTCGACCGCGCCACCGACCGCTCGTAGCGCACACCGAGCGGCGCAGGCCGAACGGCCGGGGAGTTGCACGCCTCCCCGGCCGTTCGCGTATGCCGGCGTTTACAGCGGCCGCCGAACGGGGTAATCGCCCAGGTCCCTCGAACCAAGGAGACACCGTGGGAATCATCGCGTGGATCGTGCTCGGCCTGCTGGCCGGGCTGATCGCAAAGGCACTGCTGCCGGGGGACGACCCCGGCGGAGTCATCATCACCGCTCTGATCGGAATCGCCGGCGCGCTGCTGGGAGGCTTTCTGGCAAAGGTGCTGTTCAACGCCAAGCCGCTGGACAACTTCTTCGACCTCAGCACCTGGGTCACGGCCATCGTCGGCTCGATCGTGCTGCTGGTGGTCTACCGGATGATCGCCGGTGACCGTCACCATCTGACGGCCTGAGGATTGGGCCCGGCGCGGGCGGGAACGAACCCCGCCCGCGCTATCCGTCGACCACCAGTCCTTGCAACGGCCCCAGCAGGCGCGCCGAGCGCCTCGAAACGTGCGGCAGCATCACGAGCCGGTGAGTGAATGCCTGGCCGGCCTCGCGCAGGGCGAGCTGCTCGCTGGCGATCGGGCGCCAGCGCTGGTCGATCACGTCTGTCGGATCGCCCGCGATCTCGTCCGGCTCGCACTCCAGATGCTCCGACCACAGCCGCAGCCGGGTGTCGCGCGCGAGGTCGGCGTCCTCGATCAGCAGGTTGGCCTCGGTGTCATTGAACAGCGAGTGGTCGTTCAGGTTGGCCGAGCCGATGGTGAGCAGGCGGTCGTCGAAGATGCCGACCTTCGCGTGCACGTAGATCGGATCGGCCAGCGCGCCCGAACGCGCGACCAGGGTGCAGGCCAGCACCCGCCCAGCGCCGTCGTCCGCGTCGATCAGCTGTCCCAGAACGCCGCGCGTATCATCCCCTCCGCCGTACGGCCGAGCCGGCAGCAGGATCACCAGCCGGAAGCGGTCGCTGGGCGGGTT
>JAWVEC010000306.1:0-12573 GCA_033856975.1 Gaiellales bacterium | reverse complement strand
TCAGCACCGGGTTGTTCTTGGTGCGGCGCGAGAGGATCTGCATCACGCGCTCGATCTCGTTCTGGCGCCCGACAACCGGGTCGAGCTTGCCCTCGGTGGCGAGCTTGGTCAGGTTGCGGCCGAACTGGTCGAGCAGCTTGGAGCTCTGCTTGCCCTTCTCACCGGTCGTGCCGGCACCCTGCGTGCGGCGGCCGGGACCGGACAGCATGCGAATGATTTCGTTACGGATCTTCTCGGCGTCGGCGTCGAAGTCGAGCAGGATACGGGCGGCCACGCCCTCGTTCTCGCGCACCAGTCCCAGCAGGATGTGCTCGGTGCCGATGTAGTTGTGGCCCAGCGAGAGCGCCTCGCGCAGCGCAAGCTCGAGCACCTTCTTGGCGCGCGGGGTGAACGGGATCTGGCCGGTGGTGACCTCGTCGCCCTGACCGACGATACGCGCGACCTGGGCGCGCACCTCTTCCACCGTGATGTCGAGCGAGTCGAGCACACGCGCGGCGAGACCCTCCTCCTCACGAAGCAGGCCGAGCAGGATGTGTTCCGTGCCGATGTAGTTGTGCTTGAGCGTGCGTGCCTCGTCCTGGGCCAGGACGACGACCTGTCGGGCACGCTCCGTGAATCGTTCGAACATCCCCGTGCCCCCTTTCTTCTCGCTCGATCTACCTGTGGACGCCTTGAAACTTGCTTACTGAATGCCGAAATCCGGCCCGTCAAATCGTCCGCGCAGAGCGCTTCTGGTCTGACAGTCCGGTCGGGGAGTGAGACCTGGCCAGTATATCACCGAGGCCCTACCGGCCTCCCTCGCGCGAGCCGGATCGTGGCCGTGTATTCGGCGTTCTGGCGCCCGGTCTTGAGCACCAATGTCCCACGCGCCCGCGGCCGGCATCAGCCGCCTCCGCACGCGCCGGCCGGATCGGCCGCTGCCGCCATCGCGATCCCGGTCACGATCGGGGCTACGAACGAGAGTCCCACCAGTTCCACCGCCAGAGCTTATCCGCTATCGGGTGCTGCCTCGGAGGAGTCGTCGCGGGGCCGCAGCAGCGGGAACAGGATCACCTCGCGGATCGTGCGCTTGCCCAGCAGCATCATCATCAGCCGGTCGATGCCGATGCCGACACCGCAGGTCGGGGGCATGCCGTACTCCAGCGCGAGCAGGAAGTCCTCGTCCATCGGCTGCGTCTGCTCGTCGCCGGCGGCGGCCGCCCGCTGTTGCTGCTCGAACCGGGCCCGCTGCTCGATCGGGTCGTTCAGCTCGCTGTAGGCGTTTCCGATCTCCATGCCGTTGCAGAAGGCCTCGAACCGCTCGACCACGTCCGGGTCGGCCGGCGAGCGCTTCGAGAAGGGTGACAGCTCGACCGGGTAGTCGGTGATGAACACCGGCGCGGTCGTGCGCGCCTCGACGTAGTGGGACAGCAGGTGATCGACCGCCTGCGCCCAGGTGTGGTCGGACGCCGTGTCCAGCCCGTCACCGCGCATGAACTCGACCAGCCGGTCGCGGTCGCGATCGGCCATCGGGTCGATTCCGGCCTCATCGATGATCGCCTGGCGCAGGGTGCGTCGCGGCCACGGCGGCGTCAGATCGACCTCGCTGCCGGCGGCGGCGCCGGCCCGCGACACCACCTTCTCCACCAGCGCCATGCCGTCGCGGTAATCGGCGTAGGCCTGGTACCACTCGAGCATCGTGAACTCCGGGCTGTGCTTGAAGCTGACGCTCTCGTTGCGGAAGTCCTTGCCGATCTCGTACACCCGCTCCAAGCCGCCCACGATCAGCCGCTTCAGGTACAGCTCGGTGGCGATCCGCAGGTAGACGGTGCGCTCGAGCTCGTTGCTGTAGGTCGTGAACGGCAGCGCCGCGCCGCCGCCGTAGATCGGCTGCAACGCAGGCGTCTCGACCTCGACGAAGCCCTCCTCATCCAGCACTGAGCGGATGGCGGTGATCGCGTGCGAGCGCGCGATCGCGTCCCTGCGCGACTCCTCGCTGGTGATCAGGTCGACGTAGCGGTGGCGGTAGCGCTGCTCGGTGTCGGTCAGGCCGTGCCACTTCTCGGGCAGGGGCCGTAGGCACTTGGCCAGCAGCTGCCACTCGGCCACCCGCAGCGAGAGCTCGCCGCGACGGCTCTGGAACACCTCGCCCTCGACCCCCACCAGGTCGCCCAGGTCGGTCTCGCCGAACTCCTCGTAGCGCGGCGTCGCATCCAGCGTGGCGTGCAGCTGGAGGCGATCCTGGTGGTCGACCAGGTCGAGGAACATCGCCTTGCCGTGGCCGCGGCGGCCCATCACGCGGCCGGCCAGACGCACCCGCTCATCCGTCTCGGCACCCGCCTCGAGGCCCGCGAACCGCGCCCGCACCTCGGCGATCGGGGTGCGATCGGCGAACGTCGTCGGGTACGGCTCGCCGCCCGCCGCCCGCACGGCCTCGACCTTGGCGATGCGGTCGGCGCGGATCTGCAGATCGGCGGAGTGCGGGTCGGACATGCGACGCGCAGTCTACGAAACCGGGGACGCACACAACGTCGCCCCCGCCCGAAGGCGCGACATCTCGGCAGCGTCACTGCGGTTGAAGTGCCGCCAGGTCGGAGGAGGTCGTCTTCGTCGATCTTCCGCAGTAGGTGCAGAAGTCAAGGGGCACCATGACGTGTTGGCCGTCGATGATGGCGATCGCTTTACCTGGAATGGTCGCCATCAGTGGGCAGTAGCAAGCCACGGTGATTTGGTGAGCGAGGATGCTCCGCAGCCGGCTGAGCGCTTGGCAGGCTCGGGTGGGATCCGCATAGTCGCTGGTGGCGGCCGGGCAGGTCAGGTGACGAGTCGCGATCCTCGCCCACCCGTGCTCGCCGCTCGAAAACGTGATGCGGGGATCTCGAATGATCCTGCAGACCGCCCCGGACGGACACGGTTCCACCTCCGCCCGATGTGCCTGGTCCTGGCCGACGGCGTAGCTGATCGTCCAGCGAACCGCACTCCCAGGCGCAGGCTGAGTGGTGCTCGGCTGGGACGGGTTTGAGGTTGCCGCGTTCCCGCCGAAGCACCCAGCGGCGACGATCGTCGTCACGAGCAGCAGGACGCCAATGCGAGCCATGCCCTCGTAGACACCACGTGGACGAGAGAAGTTCCCGGCACGATTGAGCCGCGGTCGCCGCGTCGCCACGCCTACGAGAGGGGTGTGGCTCCGCATGGGGTCTGACCCCCAACCCGAGTTCGCCGCCAGATCACACACCGCGACCGTGCCGGGCGCGGTCAGCCGCGATAGCCCGCCGACAGGAACTGCGGCACGACCATGCTCCAGGCGTCGATCACGAGCCCGCGCATCTCATCGGGATCGATCATCTCCAGCCGCACAACGACCCAGTGGTAGCGCAGATCCGACTCCCCGGGCATCAGGAACTTCTCGGGCTCCGTCCCCACCAGCCACTCGCGCTCCTCCTTGGGGAATGCGAAGCCCATCGTCGTCTCGTCACGCGAGAAGGCCAGGTAGACGATGCGGCCGACGCGGAACTTGACGCGGCCACGCACGAGCGCCTCGTACGAGCGCGGCAGACCCGTCGCCAGGTCGCGCACATCGTCGATCGTGACCACGTGGGTCCGGCTCCGCTGCGGCGCCGCGGCTACGCGGCTTTGATGCTCATGATCTGGAGCTTGATCGGCCCGGCGGGCGCGGCCACCTCGACCACGTCGCCCTTCTTGTGCCCGAGCACCGCGCGGCCGACGGGCGACTCGTTGGACAGCCGGCGGTTGCCCGGATCGGCCTCGGCCGAGCCCACGATCTCGTACTCGTCCGTCTCGCCGTCATCGACGTACTTGACCTTGACCTTCGAGCCGATCGAGACGACGTCCTTGGGGATGTCGCTGGTGTCGATCACACGCGCCGAGCGCAGCTGTTCCTTGAACTTCGCGATCCGCGACTCGAGCAGCGCCTGCTCGTTCTTTGCGTCGTCGTACTCGGAGTTCTCGGATATGTCGCCGAACTCGCGGGCGGACTTGATCCGCTCCGCAACCTCGCGACGCTTCACCGTCTCGAGCTCCTCGATCATCGTCTTCAGCTTCTCGAAGCCGGTCTGTGTGAGGATGACATCCTTCTCCACGACAACATTCCCTTGTTTTGTGGTTGGCGCGACCCGTGCCTGAGTCGCTGTATGAAACGAGCGGCACCTGCCAAACCGCCGATTTGCAGCGATTTTGTCGTCGGCAGATACCGCAGAACGCGGGATTGTACCTCCCCGCACCATCAGTCGTCAAACGAGCCTGCCGCGGGCTGTTCTCGACCATCTACGCTTCGCTCCATGCCCGAGCTCTCCTCCCCCTGGTGGATTGGCGATGTCGAGATCCCCTCCCGGATCGTGCTGGCGCCGATGGCGGGCGTCTCGGTGCAGGCGTTTCGCCGCCAGGGACGGCGCTTCGGAGCCGGTCTGGTGTGCAGCGAGATGGTGTCGTCATGCGGGCTCTCGTACGGCAACGAGCGCACGCTCGGCTACCTGCGCATCTCGAGCGACGAGCACCCCCTGGCCGTGCAGATCTTCGGCTCCGAACCCGACCGGATGGCCGAGGCGGCAGGGATGGTGGTCGCGGCCGGCGCGGACATCGTCGACATCAACTTCGGCTGCCCCGTGCGCAAGGTGACCAAGACCGGTGCCGGCGCCAGCGCACTGGAGGATCACGAGCTGGCCTGCGCCGTGGCCGGCGCGGTGGTGGACGCGGTCGACGTGCCGGTGTCGGTGAAGATGCGGCGCGGCCTGCGAAACGGCTCGCGGGCGGCGCTCGAGCTGGGCCCGAAGCTGGAGGCGGTGGGTGTGGCCTCGCTGACCCTGCACCCGCGAAGCGCGCAGCAGATGTACACCGGCTGGGCCGATCACTCGCTGACGGCCGAGCTGGTGAAGCTGGTCGACGTGCCGATCATCGCGTCCGGCGACATCACCGACCACGATGCGGCCACGCGTGTGCTGGAAGAGACCGGCGCCGCCGCCGTGATGGTCGGACGCGGCGCCCAGGGTCGCCCCTGGACGCTGCGCGAGCTGGCGGACGGCAGCACCCAGCAGCCCGGCCAGGCCGAGGTCGCGGCCGAGCTGGCGCGCTTCATGCGCGAGGTGGTGCGCGAGATGGGTGAGGAGCGCTCGGTCGGCTTCCTGCGCAAGTTCTACGGCTGGTACCTGCGCGGCCTCGACGGCGCCAAGGAGCTGCGCGTACAGATGACGCAGGCGCCCAGCGTCGAGCTGGCTGAGGCCGCGCTGCTGACGGCCTACCCGGACGCGGTGTCGCTGATGGCCGCCGCAGAGGCCGAGATGGCACTGCTGCCCGACAGCGCCGATGACCGCATGCTCGACCTGCCGATCTCGATTTACGGCGGGGGTTGAGCCCACCCGACAAGGGTCCGACTGGTTTCGCTCGACACGTCGCAGCGATGACCGGCTCGCTACCATCAGGCTGCCGATGAGCGAGGACGAACAGCAGCAGGAGCAGGGTCGGCGCGTCTCGCGGCGCGCGCTGCTGGGCATGGCGGGGGTGGCCGGCGGCAGCGTGCTGCTGGGGGCGGGCGGCTACGTCGCCACGCGGGACGACGGCGGCCCGGCGGCGAGCGCCGAGCCGTTCTACGGCGACCACCAGGCCGGCATCACCACCAAGCAGCAGAAGTACCTGCACTTCGCCGCCTTCGACCTGCGGACCATGCGCCGCGACGACGTCCGCGGCCTGATGCGTGACTGGACGACGCTGGCGGCCGACCTGACAGCCGGCGGCTCGCACGGCATAGACGACCCGCGCCATCTCACGGTCACCTTCGGGTTCGGGCCCAGCCTGTTCGACCAGCGGTATGGCCTTGCCGCCGAACGCCCGCCGGCGCTGGCCGACATCCCGGCCTTCGAGTTCGACAAGCTCGATCCGGCCGTCTCCGACGGCGACATCTGCGTCCAGGTCTGCAGCGAGGACAAGGTGGTCGCCCTGCAGGCATCCGCGGCGATGCAGCGCGCCGGCGCCGGCGCCGCCGGCATGCGCTGGGCACAGGAAGGGTTCCTGCGTGATCCGTTGCCTGGTGAGACGACAACCCGCAACCTGTTTGGGTTCAAGGACGGCACCAACAACCTCCCCCTCAATGACGCAGCCCGAATGCGGCGCAACGTCTGGGTGTCGGCCGACGACGGGCCGAGCTGGATGTCCAACGGCACCTACCTCGTCTCGCGAAGGATCCTGATGCAGATCGGGGAGTTCCTGCCCGAGCCGGTGCCGATCCAGCAGATGAACATCGGCCGCCAGAAGGGCAGCGGCGCGCCGATCGGTCAGAAGCACGAGTTCGACCCGGTCGATCCCAGCAAAGAGCTGCCGGACTCCCACATCATGATGGCCAACCAGCGGCGCCCGGCCAGCGAGGACGAGCGGATCCTGCGCCGCGGCTACAACTTCACCACCGGGTACGACGCCGAGCTCAGCTCGCCCACCGGCGGCCTCTTCTTCATCGCCATTCAGCGCGACCCGCGGCGTCAGTTCGTCGCCATCCAGACCCGCCTCTCGACTCGCGACCGCCTGACCAAGTACATCATCCATCAGAGCAGCGGCCTGTTCGCGGTGCCTCCCGGAGCCAAGCCGGGGGGCTACGTGGGCGAGACACTACTCGCCTGAAACTCGCCTAGGAGTTCAGCTCCCAGATCAGGCGCAGGCCCTCCAGCGTCAGCCACGGCTCGACGCGCTGGATCGTCTCGCAGTGCGGTGCCACCACCGGCGCCAGGCCGCCGGTCGCGATCACGCCCACCGTGCCCCCCAGCTCGACGGCGAAGCGGCGCACCAGGCCGTCCACCAGGCCGGCGTAGCCGAAGATCGCCCCCGACTGCATGTTCTCGGCCGTGTTGCGCCCGATCGCGTGCTCGGGCGCGCGCAGCTCGACCGTGAACAGGCGCGCCGCGCGTTCGCCCAGGGCGCTCATCGCCACCTCCAGGCCGGGCGCGATCGCCCCGCCCAGGAAGGCGCCGTCGGCCGAGACGGCGTCGAAGTTGATCGCTGTGCCGAAGTCGACCACCACCAGCGGCCCGGGCTGGATCGCCAGCGCGGCGACCGAGTTCGCGACCCGGTCGGCGCCCACCTCGTGCGGGCTGTCGACCCGCAGCTCCAACCCCGTGCGCACACCGGGCGCGATCAGCAGCGCCTCGTGCCCGAAGTGGTCGCGCGCAACCTGGCGCAGCGCCTCGGCCAGCTGCGGCACGCCGGACGAGGCAACCGTCGCCGTCACGTCGGCGAAGCTGCGGTCGCGCACCGCGAGCAGCCCATGCAGCTCGACCGCCAGCTCATCGGCGGTCTGCGAGCGCACGGAGGCCGTCCGCCAGTGGTCGGCCAGCCGCTCGCCGTCGTACAGACCGACCACCGTCTGGGTGTTTCCGACATCGATCGCGAGCAGCACTGCGCCGACTACTCGCCGGTCAGCTCAAAGCCCGGCGGCAGCGTCGTATCGACCGCGTCGTCGGTCTTCAGCTCCTCGATCGTCACGTCCTGCGTGGTGTGCACCTCGGTGCGCGGGATGATCCGGGTCGGCCGCGCCTTGTCCCACACCCACACGTCCTCCATCACCAGCCGCGCGAACGGGTATGAGGATTGGTCGTTGCGCTCGACCTCGAGCCGGTTGCACAGGTAGGTCGCCTCTGCCGTCAGCACGCAGTAGCGAAACAGCCCGAATACCGTCGCGTACTCCCGTTTCAGCCGCAACTCGAGCTCGGCGTCGTACTCCTCGAGGTCGTCGATGTAGGACATCGCGGAAAGTCTACGCCATCGCCTGGCGGGTCATCCGGCCGGATCGGCGCGCCGGAACGCGGGCCGCGCCATCACCGCGTCCCGCACGCGCAGCAGGTTCGGGAAGGGCGTCAGGTCGAGCCCGGTGAGGGTGGTGCGATACAGCGCCGGGGCGACCGCGCAGTCGACGATCGTGAAGTCGCCCAGCCAGTAGTCCGACTCCGAGACGATGCCATCGAAGGTGCGCAGCGTGGGCGCGATCGACTCGATGCGGGCTCGGGCCGCCTCCGGGTCGCCCGGGACGCTGCCGAATCCGCCCTCAGGCGAGAAGCCCAGTGCGGCCACCTCGACCTGGAACAGCGCCGGGCGCAGCGTCAGCGAGTAGCGGTCGAGCATCATGTCCACCCGGCCGCGCGCGGCCGGATCGGCAGGGTAAAGGTCGTCGCGCCGCTCGCGGTTGGCCAGGTAGCGCAGGATCGCGTTTGACTCGCTCAGGATCAGCTCGCCGTCCTGGAGCGTGGGGATGCCAAGCAGCGGGTTGATGGCGGCGTACCACTCGGGGCGGGGCCGCTCGATCGGCACCAGCTTGCGCTCGTACTCGAGGCCCAGCTCGGCCAGCAGGAAGCGCACCTTGAGGGCGTTGGACGAGATCGGGTGGTCGTACAGCGCGAGCACCGCGCGAGAATCTACACCACGCCGGGAATCAGGCGCTTGGTGCGCTCGGCGTACGGGCCGTACTCGGGGAACTCTGCCCGCAGCGAGCGCTCCTCATACCCGGTGCGGACCAGCTGCAGAGCGACGCAGATCACCCACAGCGGCACCGTCAGCAGCCAGCGGTCGGAGCCAACCGCGATCCCCAGCAGCGCTGTCAGCTCTCCCAGGTAGAGCGGATGGCGGACGAACCTATACGGCCCGCGCATGACGAGCCCGCGGACGTCGGGAAATATCCCGAAACAGCGACCCAGGAACGCGAGCGAGGCGATCGCGAACAGCAGGCCCCCCGCCAGCAGCACGTCAGCAGCAAACAGAGGCGCGCCGGAGAAGGCGCCGTCACCGGCCACCAGTCCCAGCACGACGGTGACCGTCTGAGCGCCGATGGCGGCGGCCATGCCGGTTCTGCTCTCGCCACGGCGCACCGGCGCCGGCCGCAGGATCACGAGCAGCGCGAACATCGCCCACAGGGTTGCGCTCAACCCGTGGTGAACGACGGCCGCCGTGCTGTCGGCGTCCAGGGCGGCGACGACCCCCAGGATGGCGATGAGGGCGAACACGGAGGCGAGCGACGCGCGGGACGCGACTCGCTTGAGCAGGGAACTCGACGTCACGGTGCGTAGTATCGGTCGTGGGACATCTCTACATGAGGTCGTCGCCGGTGGCATGCACACCCTGGGGCGGCAGCGCATCCAGCAGCTTCACGGCCGTCGATCCGGCCAGCGGCAGGCCGGGCGCGATGTCCGCGAGCGGGCGCAGCACGAACTCGCGCTGATGGGCGCGGGCGTGCGGTAGCGTCAGCCGGTCGCCCTGCGTTTCCCGCCCGTCGTACCAGATCAGGTCGAGGTCGAGCGTGCGCGGACCCCAGCGGATGCCCCGCTCGCGCTTGAACTCGCCCTCGATCGCCAGCAGCGCATCGAGCAGGGTGAGCGGCTCCAGCGTCGTATCGAGCGCGACCACCGCGTTTGTGAAGACGGGCTGATCGCGATATCCGACCGGCTCGGTCTCGTACACCTGCGAGGCGCCCACAACGGTGCCGAGCGAGGCCAGCCGACCGGCCGCTTCACGCAGCGTCTGCAGCGAATCACCCAGGTTGCTCCCCATTCCGATGTATGCCCGGCTCCCTCGTAAGGGGGGACTTGCTGACAATTCCATCATGTTTTCCTCACATTTGGCCGATGCAGATATCCGAGGCCGGAACTGCGTTGACGGCCTTCAAGCAAGCTCCCGATCCACATAGGAAGGTGCCATGTCGACCCTCATGGAACTGACCATCGTTCTGCTCGTCTGCCCGGCCGCGCTCGCCGCATGGGCGGACACACGGTATCCCAACCTGCGGCCCACCGAACTGCGCCGAACGATGATCCACCTCGGCATCACCGGACTGCTCGCGTTCGGGCTGCTGCGACCGCTGCTGATCGGCGTGAACCTGATGGTGCCGGGCGAAGGTGGCCGTGTGGCCGCGATCGCACTGGCCTGCAGCGTGATCACCTACAGCCTGATCGTCACCCTCTGGGTGATGCGCAGCGCCGCCAGCCTGGCCGGCATCGGCCGCTAGAGGGCGGCACCTTGTGAGCGCGGCCTGACCCTCAGGGTCGGGCCGCCGCTCACACCGCGATCTCGCCCAGCACCGCCGCTGCCTCGGCCCGCGTCTTGGCCCGCAGCTTGCGCAGGATCGACTTCACGTGCCAGCGCACCGTCTCGGGTGAAAGGCTGAGCAGCTCCGCCATCTCGGACGTCGTGTTGCCGGCCGCGATCAGCTGCAGCACCTCGAGCTGGCGCGGCGTCAGGCGCTCGCGGTGCGGCAGCCGGGTGGCGATCGAGATCCGGCGCTGCCCCGCGCGCACGTCGCGCACAAGGTGGCCGACCATCCGCCGTGACAACGCGGCCTCCCCCGCCACCACGCCATGTAGCACGCTGACCAGCCGCTCGGGCGCCTGATCCTTGGTCAGGAAGCCGTCCGCCCCGGCCCGGATCGCGCCCAGCATCTCGTCAGCGTCGTGCGACACCGTCAGGATCACGGTGCGGATGCGGTCGTCGATCTGGGCCACCCGCCGCACCAGCGCGATGCCGCTGCCGTCCGTCAGGTAGAGGTCGATCAGCACTGCATCGGGCCGAGTCGAGACAACGGCGGCGACCGCGTCCTCGATGCCGTCGGCGACGCCAACCACGGCCACCCCACCCTGCTCGAGCAGCGAGACGAGGCCACGCCGGTAGATTGGGTGGTCATCGACCACGACGACGTGCAGCTGCCCCATAGCTCCGTTATACGGGGGTTTTGTGGGGTGCGAAACCCCCCGTTGCCCCACCACCCGCCTGGGGGGGTGTCTACCTACGCCGTTCGACGGTCACGGTCACGTCGCCGAACAGATGCGGGATCGGCGCCCACGGCTTGTGCACCGTGACCGCCACCATCGAGACGGCGAACCGGTCGAGCAGGTCGTCGGCGATCACGGCCGCCAGCCGCTCGAGCAGGTCGTAGGGGCCGCCGCCGGCCAGCTCGACCACACGGCTGCTGACCGCGCCGTAGTCGACGGCGTCCGCCAGCCGGTCGCTGCGGGTCGCGGCATCCGAGCGGCAGACCAGCCGCACGTCGATCAGGAACGTCTGCCCGCGCTGCCGCTCGTGCTCCAGCACGCCGTGATGGGCGTACACCTCGAGGCCGAGGATCTCGATCACAGGAGCGCTCACGTCGGCCCCGGTCCGCGGATCGCCGCCGCCACGTCCAGCGCCTCACGCACCGGCCCCGCGTCGTGTACGCGAAACATCCAGGCGCCGCGGCCGAAGGCCTCCAGGTTGGCGGCGATCGTGCCGGCCGTGCGCTGCCGCTCGGCGCGCCCCGTGATCTGCCCCAGGAAGCGCTTGCGCGAGACGGCGATCAGCACCGGATAGCCGAGCGCGACGATCTGATCGAGCTCCCGCAACAGCGTCAGGTTGTGGGCCATCGTCTTGCCGAAACCGATGCCGGGATCGACGCAGATGAGCTCGCGGGACACGCCCGCCGCCTCGGCGAAGCGGGCCCGCTCGAGCAGAAACTCCGCCACCTCGCCGGTGACGTCGGCGTAGCGGGGATCGTCCTGCATCGTGCGCGGGGTTCCCTGCATGTGCATCAGGCACACGGGAACGCCGGCCGCCACCACCACGGCCACCATCTCCGGATCGTGACGCAGCGCCGAGACGTCGTTCACGAACGTCGCTCCCGCGTCCAGCGCCCGGCGGGCGACCTCGGCCTTCATGGTGTCGATCGAGATCGGCACCGGCGTGCGCGACACCAGGCCCTCGATCACCGGGATCACGCGCGCCAGCTCGTCGTCCGCCGACACCTGCTGGGCGCCCGGCCGGGTCGACTCGCCACCGATGTCGATCAGCACCGCACCCTGCTCGACCAGCTCGAGACCGTGGGCGATCGCCGCCGCCGGATCGAGGTAGTCGCCGCCGTCCGAGAACGAGTCCGGCGTGACGTTGATCACACCCATCACGGCCGGCGGCGGGAAGCGGCGGGTGAGCTCGGTGTCCGGCGGCCGCGGGGCGGCCGGCGTCGAGCCAACCGGCGCGTCCACGAAGGTGACCGGCTCCGGCACCCGCCGGTAGGCGACGACCACGCTGCCCGCCATCGCGAGCCACGAGACGGCTGCCATCCAGATCGGCTGGTTGAGCGCCACCACGAAGGCGTTCCACGTCCCATGCAGCGCGACGCCAGGCAGCAGCGAGCCCGTCCGTCGCCGCAGCCATGCCAGCAGCGTCCCCCACATCGTGAACAGGATCAGGACGTACAGCTCGACGTGCAGGCCGGCCCAAAGCACGGACGAGACCGGCGCCGCCACCCAGAAGCCGAAGCGCCGCCACAGCGCGCCCAGCAGCACGCCGCGAAATGCCGTCTCCTCGACCCAGGGCGCGAACAGCACCGCCAGCGCCGCCCCGAACAGCTGGAACCCCGTCGAGCCGTCGAGCAGGTCGTTCTGGGAGGGGGTCGTGACGTCGAAGGCGTTGTTCAGCAGCGCGGCGACGCCGACGGCGACCAGTGCCAGCCCGAGGAAGATGCCGATCGACGACCAGATCCGGCGCGGCGGGGCGACGCCGAACAGCGACCACTCGCGGCGCCGGTTGGCGAACGCCAGCTCGAACGTGATCGACAGCATCAGCGGCACCGAGACGAGCGCG
>JAWVEC010000305.1:0-3503 GCA_033856975.1 Gaiellales bacterium | reverse complement strand
GCGCGAGCGCCGGTCCCTGGAAGTTGTCGGCCGGGATCACGCGGGCGTAGTTGCGGGTGCCCGACGGGTAGTACTTGAGGGGCTCCGCGGGGTCGGACGTTGTCTTCTGTGTCAGTCCGGGCCACGTGTTGGCCGGGCTGACGTAGGCCAGCGCGCCGCCCGGCGCCTGGTTGGCCACCGGAACCTCAAGCTCGGCACATCCCGAGTTGAAGGTGCCGATCACGCCGATCACCGACGGCGTGCTTGCGTAAGCGTTCGCGTTCGCCGAGCAGGTCGCCGAATCCCACGATCCCAGCTGTGCGGTCGAGTCGTCACAGGCCTGGAACTGCAGGGTCTTGTCGCCGGCCTTCCAATTGTGCTGCTCCAACACGAGCTGGATGGCCTGGTTCATCTGCACCGTCTGGTGCTGGGACGAACCCTGCAATGGGAAGTCCGATGCGATCGTGTACTTGCCACTGCCAACGACGTTCTGACAGGTTGATGCGGTGATGCCGGCGCTGCCGCCGCTACCACCGGTGCCGCCCGAGCCTCCGCCACTGCTGCTCCCGCAGCCCGCCGCAAAAGCGAGCCCTGCGAGCAGGGCGCCGGCCGCTAAGGCACGGCTCCGTACCGATTTCATCAGCTTTCCCTCCGTGGTTTGGTGACGCTTGACGCTTGGTGCCGCTACAGCACACCATGGAAGGGGTGTAATTATCACCCATGGCCCGCCGTTACAAGAGTCTTGCGACCGTTTCGGACGGACACCTCCGCGGCCGGCTGGCATCCGCGCTCGTCGTCGCGGCCCTGTTTGGATCCACTGCGGGCTGTGGTGGATCCGCTGGAGCGGCCCCCTCGACGCCGCCCGCGTCCACTGCGGCTGCCGACTGCCCCGTCGCGTGGGCGGCCGGCTGGCAGAGGTGGACGGACCGGATCGGTGCCGTCGTCTACTGCCCGAGCTTCTTCCCGGGGCCGCTGACGGCTGAGATCGACGGCCAGTGGAACACGGCCAAGGCGCCTGGCAAGGAGTGGCAGCTGGGCTTCGCCTGGCTGGAGCACGAACAGCTCGTGCACGTGGTGTTCGAGGGATACCCGGCCGGCCGCTGGCCCCCGCACTGCCCCGGCCAGCCCTGCTTCGCAGGCGTGGCCGGCAAACAGACGATCGCCGGGTTCGACGTCACCTGGTATGACCACAACTCGGCCTCGCACTGGCACCATCTGGCGGCCACGTTCCCCGCCAACGGCTACGTCTACGTGATCAGCATGCACGTGATCGCGCCCTACGACACCCAGCAAAAGGTGCGCGACGCGCTGACAAAGACGATCGAAGGGCTGGTGCCGCTGCACCCCGGCGGGTAAGCTGGCGCACCTTCCATGCCCGATCGCTCCATTGACGTCTTCTGGCACGACGATGCCCTGCTGCATGACACCGGCTCGGGCGTGTTCGAGCACCCGCCGTCGCCGCTGATCGAGGTCTCCGAGCTGCACCCCGAGAACGCCGTGCGGGTGCGAAACATCCGCTCCTGCCTCACGCACGGCCCGATCGCGGAGCGCCTGCGCTGGCGTGACGGCCGTCACGCCACCGTCGCCGAGCTGGAGACGCTGCATGCCCCCGGCTACGTCGAGCAGGTGCGGGCGTTCTGCCAGGAGGGCGGCGGCGTGATCGCCTGGAGCACGACGGTGGTGGCGGGAAGCTGGCCGGCCGCGTTGTCCTCTGCCGGTACGGCGATCGCGGCCGTCGAGACCGTGCTGGACGGCGAGGCGCAGTCCGCCTACGCGCTGGTGCGGCCACCGGGGCACCACGCCCAGCCGGCCATGACCGACGGCTACTGCCTGTTCTCGAACACCGCCCTGGCGGCCGAGGCCGCCCGCCGCCGCGGCGTCGAGCGGGTGGCGGTAATCGACTGGGACGTGCACCACGGCAACGGCACCCAGGCCTGCTTCTACGAACGAAACGACGTGCTGACGGTCTCGCTGCACATGCCGCACGGCTCGTGGGGCGCGTCGCATCCCCAGACCGGGTCGTGCCTGGAGGCCGGTCTGGGTGAGGGCGAGGGCTTCAACGTCAACATCGAGCTCGGCTGCGGCAGCGGCGACGCGGCCTACGTGGCGGCGATGCGGCGCGTGGTGGTGCCGATCGTCGATGCCTACGCGCCCGGCCTGATCCTGGTCGCGGCCGGCCAGGACGCCTGCCAGTTCGACCCCAACGGTCGCCAGAACGTCAGCTGCGCCGGCTTCCGGGACATGGCCGAGATCGCCCAGCAGCTGGCCGACCGGCACTGCCAGGGCCGCTTGGTGCTGGTGCAGGAGGGCGGATACGCGCGCTCCTACAGCGCCTTCTGCATGCACGCGACGCTTGAGGGCGTGCTCGGCACCGGCCCGCTGCTGGATGACCCGATGGCCTACATGCCCGATGACGAGCTGCGCGGCGACGCCGGCATCGCCGCCGCCCGCAGCTCGATGCGGCGCTACTGGCGGCTGTGATCCGGGCGCTGGTCGCCGGCGACCGCGACTGGGTGGCGCGCTTCGCGCACGCGCGCTGGGGGTCGGACGTGGTGGTGGCCGACGGGCGCGAGCACCAGCTGTCCGAGCTGCCCGGCTTCGCCGATCTGGACGGCGAGCGCGTGATCGGCCTGGTCACCTATCTGATCGACGGCGCGCGCTGCGAGGTGATCTCGCTGGACGCCGTCGAGCAGGGCCGCGGCGTCGGCAGCGAGCTGCTCGAGCGCGCGGTGGCCGCCGCCCGTGCTGCCGGCTGCCGGCGGCTGGAGCTGATCACCACCAACGACAACCTGCGCGCGATCCGCTTCTACCAGCGCCGCGGCCTGCGGCTGGTGGCGGTGCACCCGGGCGCGATCGAGCGCTCACGGGAGCTGAAGCCGGAGATCCCGCTGATCGGCGATCACGGCATCCCGCTGCGCGATGAGCTGGTGTTCGGCCGCGATCTCTAAGCGGCCTGCTGGGGCCGCGACCACAGCGACAGCGAGTACTCGCCCGCCTCGTCGGTCCAGAACCGCACCGGCGCCAGCTCGACTGCGGCCAGCTCGGCGGTCAGCCGCTCGCGCCTGAACTTGGCACTTATCTCGGTGTGCAGCTTCTCGCCCTCGGCGAACTCGACAGTCATCTCCAGCTCGCGCAGCGTCACCCGCTGCTCACGCAGCGAGACGAGCCCGATCTCCATCCACTCGTGCTCGGCGTCCCACACCGCGTCGTGACGAAACTGGGAGATGTCGAAGTCGGCGCCCAGCTCGCGGTTGAGGATCGTCAGGAGGTTGAGGCTGAAGCGGGCGCTGAATCCGCCCGGATCGTCGTAGGCCGCCTCCAGCCGCGCGCGCGGCTTGACCAGGTCGGCTCCCAGCAGCAGCTGATCGCCGCTGTCCAGGGAGCGCGCCAGCGAGGCCAGCAGCCGTGCCCGTGCCGGCGGGCGCAGGTTGCCGATCGTGCCGCCCAAAAACGCCACCAGCCGCCGGCCGTCGCGCGGCAGCGCGTCCAGGTGCCGCTCGAAGTCGCCGACGATGCCGCACACC
>JAWVEC010000304.1:0-13521 GCA_033856975.1 Gaiellales bacterium | reverse complement strand
CACCGAGACGACCACACGCGGGGCCTCGGCCGGCGCGTAGCCGACGAACCAGGCGTCCGCCTTGCCCGGCCCCACCTCGGCCGTGCCGGTCTTACCGTTGACGGTTGCGATCGAGCTCTGGGCGGCGGTGCCGGTGCCGTAGCTGACGACGGCGCGCATCATCTCGGCGACCTGATCGGCGACGCCGCGCGTGATCACCCGCCGCGGGGACGAACGATCGCTTCGCGGACGCGGCCGCTGCACCAGCCATGGGGGATGGATGACGCCGCGGGCTGCGATCACCTGCCCCACCGACGCCATCTGAAGCGGCGTCGCGGTGACGCCTCCCTGGCCGATGCCGGTCACACCCAGGTCAACATCGGAGTCCAGCAGCGCCGGGCGTGGCATCACGCTCTCCGGCGTCGGGTAGGCGATCGTCGGCGTGCGGCTGAACCCGTAGGCGTTCGCCATGGCGCTCATGTTCTGGGCGCCGATCTGAATCGCCAGCGGGGCAAACACCGAGTTGCAGCTGTGGGCGAAGGAGTCGATCAAGCTGCCGCCGCACAGCTCGCCGTGGAAGTTCCGCAGCTTGAAGCCGCCCAGCATCGCGTAGTGCAGGGGCGGGTAGTACGTGTCGAGCGCGGCCGTGTGCGACGTGAGGGCCGCCGATGCGGTCACGATCTTGAACGTCGAGCCCGGCGGCTGGCGTCCGTCCAGGCCCAATCCGGCCGCCGCCCGCAGCGCCCCGCTGCGGGCATCGAGCACCACGATCCCGCCCAGCCGGCCGGCAAGCAGCGTGGTCGCGGTCTCCTGCAGCGAGACGTCGAGCGTCGTCACCACGTCGCGCGGCCGCCGGCCGGGATGACGCGCCAGCAGCCGGCTGCCCGAAGCGCCCGCCGCCACCAGGCTGACGCGCGGCGCGCCGGCCAGCGTGTCGTCCAGCGAGGCCTCCAGCCCACCCTGGCCGTAGCGAGCGCTCGCCGGCCAGCCCTGCCGGGCGCGGCTCCGCCGCTTGCCGGCGGTGTCCGGTGCGGCAACATAGCCGGTGATCAGCGAGAACGCGGCTCCCTGCGGGTACTCGCGCGCGTCCGGCGCGCCCCCCGCCAGCACGCTCAGGTCACGACCCAGGATCGCGCCGCGGGTGGTCGGTGCCTCGGCGCGACGTGCCAGATGCTCGCCCGTCGTCAGCCCCGGCCACACCAGCTGCGGCGTCCACGCCACCCGGTAGCCGGCTGCCACCCGCACCACAGGCAGCGCAAGGTTGGCATCGATCACGCCGAAATCGCGCGTGTGCAGCGCAAGCGGCGCGAAGCCGACGCCTGCCGATACCCGTTCCCCGCCCTTGAACGAGACCGAGCCGAGGGTGGCGACCGACGCCGCCGCCCGGTAGGCGCGCGCGAACTCCGCATAGCCGCCCGCCGGGCGCGTCCGCGCCGTCAGCTGCCGGTACATGGTGCGGTAGTCGCCGGCCGCCCAGGCTGTCGCAAATCGCTGGACGACGGCACGCGGATCGCGACCGTGGTGCTGCGCGTCCACCACCTCGTCGCCACCGCGCAGCGCGTACGCCGCCCCGCCGGCGACGGCGATCGCGGCCACCACCAGCGCGGCGACGGTCAGCCCGCGGCGCAGCCTGCGACGCGGGCGGCGTCCGTGCGTGCCCCGGGCGCTGACCATCGCCGTAGTGTGCCTCACGGGTCGGCCCGCTCGGCGCGGTCGAGCAGCGCCCGCCCGCGGGCACGCTCGATCGACCGCACCGAGACGCCGATCGGATCGCCGAGCCGGAAGTGGCGGCCGCTGGAGAGTCCGACCATCGAGACCGCCAGCCGGTCGAGCTCGAACCGCTCCCTGCCCAGCTGCCGGGCGGGCAGCAGCCCCTCGAACACCTCCCCGAAGCGAACGAACAGCGCGCCCTCGATCATGCCCACCACCTCACCGAGGAACGGCTCGCTCCAGCCCCGTTCATACAGCGTGTCCTGCAGCAGGAACGCCAGGCAGACGTTGTCGCCGCGGCGCTCGATGCGGGCCGCCTGCCGCTCGCTCGCGCTGTTGGATGCGGCGATGTGATCGAGCTCCTGCCGCTCGAGCACGACCGGCTCGGCCGCGCCGATCTGAGCCAGCAGGGCGCGATGCACGACCAGATCGGGGTAGCGGCGGATGGGCGAGGTGAAGTGGCAGTAGGCGGGGCTGGCAAGCCCGGAGTGGCCGAGGTTCTCGGCCGCGTAGCGGGCACGCTCGAGCGCCCGCAGCACCAGCAGCGGAAAGGCCACCGATCCCCGCTTCGACTGGGCGACGTGGCGGGTCACGTACTCGCTGATCGTGGCCGCGAAGCTGGCCGCCTGGCCAGGCGCATCCAGCGCCGGCTGCGGCGGCGTCGGCACCTTCAGCTCGGCAAGCCGCTCCACCAGCAGCTCGACCGCGTCGGGGCGGGGCGGCTCGTGCACGCGGTAGAGCGTGGCCGCGCGCGCATCGGCGAGCAGCTCCGCCACCCGCTCGTTGGCCAGCAGCATCAGCTCCTCGATCACGGCGTGCGCGGTGGGCTCGCCGGCGGCATGCGCCGCGCTCACGCGACCGTCCGCGAACGAAAACTCGATCTCGCGCGAGTCGATGCGGGCGGCGCCGCGTGCGTAGCGGGCCGCCCGCAGCCGCTGGCTGAGCTCGAGGGCGTCGGTCAGCGCCTGGTGCAGCCGTGGCTCGACCACCTCCTCTCCGGCCAGGATCCGCTCCACCTGCGGATAGCTGAGCCGGTGCGCGCTTCGGATCAGGCTGCGATAGGCGGTGATCGCGCCATCCACCGCGACGTCGATCGTGACCGCGTAGCGATCGACGTCGGGCTGCAGGCTGCACAGCCCGCTCGAGAGCTCGTGGGGCAGCATCGGCTCGACCCGCCCGGGCAGGTAGACGGAGCAGCCGCGCCGCTCCGCCTCGCGGTCGATCGCCCCGCCCGCGGGCACGAAGGCCGAGACGTCCGCGATGTGCACCAGCACGCGCAGCCCACCGGCCTCGCGCTCGATCGTGATCGCGTCGTCGAAGTCGCGCGCATCGGGCGGATCGATCGTGAACACGAGCCGGTCGCGGAGGTCGACGCGCTCCGGCTGCGCGCCCGGCGGATCGCGCGGCAGCTGCGACAGCTCCTCGTCGATCTGCTCGCCCCAGCCCTCCTCGAACCCCTCATCCACCGCCACCGCGTGCAGCACGGCGGCGACGTCATCGGCCGAGCCCAGCACCGACACCAGCGACGCGCGGCCGCCGCCCAGCGGCGCCACCGCCACCAGGTCGCCCTCCCGGGCGGCGACGGCGCCGCGCCGGCCGAGCGTCAGCGGCAGACCCGGCTCGAAGAAGGGCTCGCCCACCAGCAGCCGGCCGCGCCGCGCCACCTCGCACACGGCGAGCGGCGGCCCCAGATCCTCGCTCACCGTCTGGTCAGCACCCGCAGCGCGGCGCGCAGCGCCTCATCGACGCGCGTGGCCGGCCGGTTGACGGCGGCCACATCCGGCAGCACGCCGCGGCGATTGACCCGCTCGCCGCCGGCCAGCCGGAACACGGCCACGGTCAGCTTCAGGGCGCCGCCGCGTGACAGCGGCTCGACCGCCTGCACCGTCCCCTTGCCGTAGCTGCGCGAGCCGACCACGATCGCCCGGCCGGCGCGCTGCAGCGAGCCCGCCACAACCTCCGCGGCGCTGGCGGTGGATCCATCCACCAGGACCACCATCGGCACGCCGGCGACGGCGCCGTCGCCGGCCGAGTAGATCCGCACCGGCTCGTGCAGCCCGCGCGTCGAGACCACCACTCCGCTGCCCTGGAACACCCGCGTCACCTGCACGGCCTCGTCCAGCAGCCCACCCACGTTGCCGCGCAGATCGAGCACCAGGCCCGACACGTGCGCACGCCGGGCGCGCTGCGCGATCGCGCGCACGCTGTCACCCGCGCCCTGCACGAATCCGGGCAGCCGCAGATACTCGTAGCGGTCGCCCCCAAGCCGGATCACACGGTGGAACACGATCGGCAGATGCACCGGCCGCCGCTCAAGCGTCAGACGCAGGGGGCGAGACGTGCCGGGGCGGCGCACCGTCACCACCACCCGCGACCCGGTGGCACCGTGCAGCCGGTCGACGGCGTCCTGGTAGCTGACGCGCCGCAGCGGCCGGCCGTCGATCGCGACGATCAGATCGCCCGAGCGCACGCCGCCTGCCGCGGCCGGCATGCCCGGCAGCGTGATCGTCACCAGCAACCCGCCGGGTGCGTGCGAGAGGGCGAGGCCGACGCCGGAGAATCCGCTCTGCTCGTTGGCCAGCAGCCGCTGATAGGCCTGCGGGTCGAGGTACTCGGTGTAGGGGTCATCGAGCGCCCGCAGCACCCCGTGCAAGGTGGGAGCGTGGAGCACGGCCGGCGCGAGCGGCCGGTAGTACGAGTTGCGCAGTGCGGTCACGACCTCGTCGCGGATGGTCGCGGCCTGGGCATCCGGCCCGGCGCCGGCCATCCGCGAGACGCTGCGCGAGTGGAGCTCGAAGCCGCCGAAGAACGCGACCATCAGCGCGACGGCTGCGACCAGCCAGATCAGAGTGCGGCGCCCCATCATCCGGGCGGGATTCTACTCGCAACAAACGCCACGGGAGGAGGCTGAAGCGGTTGTCAGATCCTGAGGAACTTGCGCAGCGTCAAGCCGGAGCCGAAGGCGCCCAGGAATGTGCCGAAGGCGATCAGGGCCAGCCCGAGTCCGACGACGCCGCCGGGGAAGCTGGTGGCCGGGTCGGTCAGGTTGGAGTTCAGGTTGGACAGCGCCACATAGACCAGCGCCAGCAATCCGACAGCGCCCGCGGCACCGAAAAAGCCGGTCAGCATCCCCTCCAGCACGAAGGGCACGCGCACGAACCAGTTGGTGGCTCCGACCAGCTTCATGACCTCGATCTCACGCCGCCGCGAGAAGATCGAGAGCCGGATCGTGTTCGCGATCAGGACCACCGCGGCGATGCCGAGCAGGGCCATCAGCGCACCCAGGAACACCAGCACCCACTTGGTCACCGTCAGCACCCGGTCGGCGATCTCCTTGCCGTAGCCCACGCATGGCGGAGATCCGCAGTTCTTGACGCCGTCCAGCTGGCCGGCCGAGTTGGTCACGCTGGCGGCCTTCGAGGGGTCGGTCAGCTTGAGGTAGAAGGCGGGCGGCAGCGGGTTGCTGGGCAGCGACTCGACCGAGGTGCGGTCGGCCTGTGAGATCCGCTTCAGCGCGTCCTCGGGCGAGACGTACTCAACCGACTTGACATACGGCATGGCGCTCAGCTCGTTGTGGATGGTGTTCAACGTGGTCGCATCGCTCTCGGTGCCCATCTTCATGTAGACCTTGACCGTGATGTCGTTTCGCACGCCGACCGTCTTGTCGTACAGGAACAGGGCGAAGGTGGCGAACACGGCCAGCAGGAAGGTCACGATCAGCACCGTGACGCTGGCCGCGATGGTGGTGGCGACGTTGCCGCGGATCGAGTTCATCGCCTCCGAGACGAAGAAGCGCCACCTCATGCCTGGTAGCCGCCCCGCCGGTCATCGCGCACCACGCGCGCATCCTCGAGCTGGATCACGCGCCGTCGCATCTTGTCCACCATCTCGCGATCGTGGGTGGCCATCACGACCGTCGTGCCGGCGCGGTTGATCCGGTACAGGAGCTGCATGATGCCGACCGAGGTGTCGGGGTCGAGGTTGCCGGTCGGCTCGTCGGCGATCAGCAGCGGCGGATGGTTGACGAAGGCGCGCGCCACCGAGACGCGCTGCTGCTCGCCGCCGGACAGCTCGTTGGGATAGCGGTCGCTCTTGTCGGCCAGCCCGACCAGGCCGATGATGTCCGGCACCTTCTTGCGGATGTCCGACTTGGAACGGCCCTGCACCTGCAGCGCGTAGGCCACGTTCTGGTACACGGAGCGGTTGGGCAGCAGCTTGAAGTCCTGGAACACGCAGCCGATGTTTCGGCGCAGCACCGGGATCTTGGAGCGCTTCAGCTTGGGCAGCGAGCGGCCGCCCACGATCAGGTTGCCGGAGGTGACGTCGAGCTCCTTCAGCAGCAGCTTGATGAAGGTCGACTTACCGGATCCGGACGGCCCCACCAGGAACACGAACTCGCCCTTGTCGATCTGCAGCGAGACGTCGTCCAGCCCGCGGATGTTGGGCTCGTAGACCTTCGTCACCTGGTCGAACAGGATCATCGCCGAGCCGGCCGGCCGCTGCGGCTCGTAGCCGTTCTGGGAGGCCTCGACCGGCGGTACCTCGCTGATCGCCACCGGCGATTCGGCAAGCGGCTGGTCGGGGGCGTCAGGGAGGCTAGGCTGGTCGGTCATCGGCGGTTGGTGTGAGCGCTGATGCGGGCTGCGCGGGTGCCCTCAGGGTACTCCCCCGGGACGACGGACGCAAAGCACAAGGGGCGCTTCAACAGGCTGTTTTCCTTAGCCCTGGCCCGCTGCCTTGCTCAGCAGGTAGGCGTGGATCAGGTCGTCCAGGCCGCCGTCCAGCACGCCCTGGGCGTTGCCGATCTTCATGTTGGTGCGGTGGTCGTTGACCATCGTGTAGGGGTGCAACACGTACGAACGTATTTGACTTCCGAAGGAGATGTCCTGCGCCTCGCCGCGCTCCTTCGCCAACGCTTGGCGGCGAAGCTCCTCCTCGCGCTCGATCAGGCGGCTCTTCAGGATTCGCATCGCCTGTGCCTTGTTTTGCAGCTGGGAGCGCTCGTTCTGGCACTGGACGACGATGCCGGTGGGCAGGTGGGTCAGCCGCACGGCCGAGTCGGTCTTGTTCACGTGCTGGCCGCCGGCTCCCTGCGAGCGGTAGGTGTCGATCCGCAGGTCGCCCTCGTCGATCTCGAGCTCCACGTCGTCCTCCACCAGCGGCGAGACCTCGACCTGCGCGAAGCTGGTATGACGGCGGTGGGCGGAGTCGAACGGCGACAGCCGCACCAGCCGGTGGACGCCCTTCTCGGCCTGCATGATGCCGTACGCGTTCTCGCCGGTGAGCGTGAACGTGGCGCTCTTGATGCCTGCCTCCTCCCCGGGCGTCGTCTCGATCAGGTCGACCTTGAAGCCGCGGGTCTCCGCCCAGCGCTCGTACATGCGCAGCAGGATCTGTGCCCAATCCTGGCTGTCGGTACCGCCGGCGCCGGCGTGCACGGTCACCACCGCCGGGCCGGAGTCGAACTCACCGGTGAACAGCGCCTGCTCCTGGAGACGGGCGATCTCACGCCCCAGCCGGTCGAGCGACTTCTCCAGCTCGTCCCGCCACTCGGGGTCGTCGGCCGCCATCTCGAGCATCGAGTCGAGCTCGCCGGCCTCGGCCTCGAGCCGTTCGAACGTCTCCAGCTTCTTCTGCGTACGGGCGCGCTCGGCGGACACCTTGGCGGCCGCGCGCTGGTCTTCCCAGAACGCGGGCGCCTCCATGGCCGCGTCGAGCTCGGTCAGCCGCCGCTTCAGCGACGCCGGGTCAAAGGTAATCACGAACCCAGTGCAGCTGGGCTCTGATCTCCTCCACGGCGCCCTTCAGGTCGTCGAGTGAGCGATGTTCCTCGTCCGGCTGCTGCTCGTTACGCGCCATGGCACCGCTTGAACTTCTTGCCGCTGCCACACCAGCAGGGGTCGTTGCGGCCCGGCAGGTCGGGATCGACCTGCCGCTGCTCGACCACCGGCAGGGCGCCGATCAGCTCGTCCTCTGCCTGCGGCTCAGCGCCCGCGGCCAGCGCCTCCAACGTGGAGGCGTCGGCGTGCCCGTAGTGCAGGTTGGAGCGCGGCGCGGCCGACCGAGGCACGACCGGCCCGTCGCCGTTCTCGTTCTGGTCAACCGACACCTCGGCGTGCATCAGCGTCCGCACCACCTCCTGCTTGATCAGGAAGCTCATCTCGTCGAACATCATCTGGCCCTCGGTGCGGTACTCGACCAGCGGATCCTTCTGCGCGTAGCCGCGCAGGCCGATGCCCTGGCGCATGTAGTCCATGTTGTCGAGGTGCTCGCGCCAGCGCGTGTCGGTGACCTGCAGTGTGATCCAGCGCTCGAGGTCGCGGGGCAGCTGCTCGTTGGTGGTCGCCCACTCCCGCTCGCGCGCCTCGTAGTACTCGGCGGCATCGTTGTAGATCACCTCGACCAGCTCGTCGCGGGTGGTGGCGGTGCCCTCGATCTCGGACTGCGGGATCCGGATCGGGTAGATCGAGCCCAGCGCCACCCACATGCCGTTCCAGTCCCACTGCTCGGCGTACTGGCCCTCGGCGTGCACATCGACGGCAGCCTCGATCACGTCCCACGTCCACTCCAGCACGTTCGCGCGGATGTCGTCGCCGCGCAGGATCTCCTGCCGCCGGGCGTAGACCTGCTTGCGCTGCTCGTTCAGGACGTCGTCGTACTTGACCACGTTCTTGCGGTTGACGAAGTGGAACTCCTCGACCTTCTTCTGCGCGCCCTCGATCCGCTTGGTCAGCATGCCGTGCTCGATCGGCGAGCCGTCCGACGGGCCCAGCTTGTCCAAGATGGTGTAGATCCGCTCGCCTGCGAACAACCGGATCACCTCGTCCTGGGCGGACAGGTAGAAGCGCGTCTCGCCGGGATCGCCCTGGCGCCCCGAGCGGCCGCGCAGCTGGTTGTCGATCCGGCGCGACTCGTGCCGCTCGGTGCCCAGCACGTAGAGCCCACCCAGGTCGACGACCCCGTCGCCGAGCTTGATGTCGACGCCACGGCCGGCCATGTTGGTGGCGATCGTGACCGCGCCACGCTGCCCGGCCTGCGCCACGATGTGCGCCTCGCGCTCGTGGTTCTTGGCGTTCAGCACCTCGTGAGGGATGCCACGCCGCTCGAGCAGCTGGGACAGGCGCTCCGAGACGTCGACCGAGATCGTGCCCACCAGCACCGGCTGGCCGATCTGGTTCCGCTCGCCGATGTCGTCGGCGACGGCATCGAACTTCTCGTCGAAGGTCTTGAAGATGAGGTCGTTCTCGTCCTGCCGCGTGACCGGCACGTTGGTCGGGATCGGCACCACCTCGAGCCCGTAGATCTCGTGGAACTCGGCCGCCTCGGTGGCGGCGGTGCCGGTCATGCCGGCCAGCTTCTCGTACATCCGGAAGTAGTTCTGGATCGTGACCGTGGCGACCGTCACGTTCTCCTCCTGGATCCGCACCCCCTCCTTGGCCTCGACCGCCTGGTGCAGGCCCTCAGACCAGCGCCGGCCTTCCATCATGCGGCCGGTGAACTCGTCCACGATCTTGACCTCGCCGTCGACCACGACGTACTCCTCGTCGCGCTTGTACAGCTCCTTGGCCTTGATCGCCTGGATCAGGTGGTTGACCAGCTGGCCGTTCTCGGGCGCGTACAGGTTCTCGACGCCGATCGCCTTCTCGATCTTGTCGACGCCCGACTCGGTCGGTGACGCCGTGTGGAACTTCTCGTCCACCTCGTAGTCGTCGCCCGGGACGAGCGTCTTGACGGCCTTGGCGAACGAGTAGTAGGTCTCAGCCGCCTGCTCCGGCTCGCCGGAGATGATCAGCGGCGTGCGCGCCTCGTCGATCAGGATCGAGTCGACCTCGTCCACGATCGCGAACCAGTGGCCATCCTGCACGGTGTACTCGGCCGACGGCGCCATGTTGTCGCGCAGGTAGTCGAAGCCGAACTCGGAGTTGGTGCCGTAGGTGATGTCGCACTCGTACGCCCGCTTGCGCTCATCCTCGGGCATCATGCTCTGGATCACGCCCACGGTCACGCCCAGCGCCTCGTAGATCGGCTGCATCCAGGTGGCGTCGCGGTGGGCGAGGTAGTCGTTGACGGTCACCAGGTGGACGTTGACGCCCGCCAGCGCGTTCAGGTAGAGCGGCAGGGTGGCCACCAGCGTCTTGCCCTCGCCGGTCTTCATCTCGGCGATCCGGCCCTCGTGCAGCACCATGCCGCCGATCAGCTGGACGTCGAACGGGCGCATGCCGGTGGCGCGCTTGGCCGCCTCGCGAACGCAGGCAAAGGCCTCGGCCAGCAGGTCGTCAAGGCTCTCGCCCTGCTCGAACCGCTCGCGGAACTCGACCGTCTTGGCGGCCAGCTGCTCATCCGACAGCCGCTCGACCTCGGCCTCGAGCTGGTTGACCTCGCGAACGCGCTGCTCAAGCCGCTTGAGAGTGCGGCCCTCACCCGCGCGAAGGATCTTCTGGAAGACGCTCATTGTGATTTGGATGGTACCAAGCTGGTGATCAGAGCCTGCTGCCGGCGCCCGTCGGGCCGGCTCCCGTCATTCGCCGCGGGTCGGCTCGATCACGCCGTAGTTGCCGTCCCGGCGCTTGTAGATCACGTTCACCTCGTCCGACTCGGCGTTCACGAACACGAAGAAGTCGTGGCCGATCAGCTCCAGCTGGAGCAGCGCCTCCTCGTCGGACATCGGTTTCATGTTGAACTGCTTGGTCTTGACGATCATCGCTTCGTCCTCCTCAGGCAGCGTCGCGACCGGCGTCGGGTCGGTCTGTGCGTGGTGCTGCGCCATGTGCTCGGCCTGGCGGCGGGTGCGCTTCTCGCGATAGCGGATCACCTGCCGCTCGAGCTTGTCGGCCACCAGGTCGATCGAGGCGTACATGTCGGTGGACGACTCCCGCGCCCGCAGCACCGGACCCTTCGTCCACACCGTGGCCTCCGCCACCTGGTTCGCGCTGATGCTGGGGTTGTGCTCGACGATCAGCTCGAGCTCGCAGCGGCTCTCGTCGGACAGGTGGCGGGCGAGCTTGCCCAGCTTGCGTTCGGCGTACTGAAACAGGGAGTCGGTGACGTCGATGTGCCTGCCGTTCACCTGCAATCGCATAGCGACTCCTTCACTCGAAGTGCAGTGCTCGAACACTACCCCGGCGCGCCGCGAGACGGAGGAGTTCCATGTCAGCCGCCGTCGGCGCGCGCCAGCGTCACCGCAACCACACGATCGGCGCCGCGGCGGCGCAGCGAGAAGGCGGCGGCGGAGATGGTTGCGCCGGTGGTGCGCACGTCGTCCACCAGCACCACCGAGCGGCCTGAGACGGGCTGCGCGGAGAACGCCCGCCGCACGTTGGCCCGTCGTGCCGCGCGGCTCAGGCCGCGCTGTGGCCGCCGGTGCCACGGCCCCCGCAACAGCGGCCGGCACTCGATGCCCCAGACGACCGACAGCCGCTGCGCGAGCAGACGCGGCGGGTGGTAGCCGCGGATCGCCTGCCTGACCGGGTCGGCCGGCACCCAGGTGATGAGGTCGGCGACGGGCGGCTCCACCACCAGCGCGATCAGCGCGGCGCAGGGCTCGGCGAGGCCGCGCATGCCCCCGTCCTTGAGCGCGTGTACGAGGTCACGCCCGGAGCCGCGATAGTCGAGCGCGGCGATGGCGCGGTGGTACCCCAGCCGACGGCCGCGGCAGGCCGAGCATGCCGATACCGGGCGCTGGGCGACCGCGCCGCAGCGCTCGCAGCAGTGACCCGCCAGCAGCGGCAGCGCCCGCAGGCAGCGGCCGCACAGCAGCGCACCGGAGGCGCGGCAGAGAGCGCAGCGCGGCGGCGCCAGCAGATCGATCAGGCTCGGCACCGCTCCACGCTACGCCGCCGGCCCGTCACGGGTCAGCTACGAGGCGTCAAGAAGCGGTGCCAGCCGCGCCGCGAACTGGTCGCGCCGCGCCTCCAGCTCGCTCCAGTCCTTGGCCGGCAGGAAGCGTGATTCCGGACCATCGCGCGGCACCCGCAGGAAGCGCGAGTCGAGCACCGAGGTGAGCTCGCCCACCAGCCGCTCGAACTGGATCGCGGGACGGCCGTCGACAAGCTTCTCGACCCGAAACCACGTCCACTCGGGATCGACCGCGGCCAGGGCGGCCGCGTCGGCGACGAACGTGTTGGTGTTGAAGACGGGCACGTCGTCGTCGAAGCCGGCCGGCAGCCGAAAGCTCTCGAGGATCACGGGCCGGCCGTTCCAGCGCACCGGGATGCCGCCGTGATCGCCGGGCAGTTTGTCGACCACCTCGACGGTCAGCGGCGCACGCTGCTCGATGTGCCAGCCCAGCACCAGCGGGTCGACAGACGCACCCAGGTTGTCGAGGTTCGCGATCCACAGATACCGCCCGCCGCCGGCCACGAATGGCTCCAGCAGCCGGCCGGCCGCCAGCGCGTCGAGCAGATCGCCATGGCCGGTGGCGTACATGCTGGGGCTGCCGTCGTCGTCGCGAAACAGCCGTCCGTCCGGATCGAGCCGCAGAGACGCCTGCTGGCCGAAAACGGCCACGCGATCTCTGTCCAGCCGGTCGCCCAGCGCCTCACGCACGGGCGCGTCGGTGGCGTGGCTGGTCATCAGCCACATCGGCAGCACCGCACCCGATACGCGCTGCCAGTGCTCGCGCTCCGCCAGCCGTGCATCCAGGAACGTCGTGCCCGGCAGCGCCTCCACCAGCGCCTTCACCACGCCGCCCATGCGCGTCGCCATGCCGCCCGCGAGCACAACCAGCGCCAGTTCGCCGCGCCGAAGTGCCGCCTCGCCCAGCGCGGACAGCCGCCGGCCCTCGTCGGACGCGCGTGCCGGCAGGTCGCGGACATCGCCCGGCGCGGGCGGTTCGACCACGCCCGCCACGCGGTTCACGCCGGGGCCGGCGTGCACCAGGCCGGCCGCCCAGCCGCGCAGCCGCTCCGCATCGAAACCGGCGTCGGCCAGCTGCCGGCTCAGCCCCGGGTCGAGCCGTGCCAGGTCGGTGTCCAGTCCGTCGTCAGGCAAACCGGTACGGCGGTCGGTTGACGCCCAGCTCCGTCACGATGGCGGTGATGTTGGCTGCGGGAGTCACGTCGAACGCGGGATTGTAGACAGCGACTCCGGCCGGAGCACGATCCCCGGCCACCTCGTCCGCCGCGCGATGCTCGATCGGGATCCGGCTGCCATCGTCAAGAGCGGCGTCGATGGTCGAGGTGGGCGCGGCCACGATGAAGGGCAGATCGTGCGCCCGTGCCAGCACCGAGAGCGAGTAGGTGCCGATCTTGTTGGCGGTGTCGCCGTTGGCCGCGATCCGGTCGGCGCCCACCACCACGGCGTCGATCCGCCCGTCCGCCATCAGCCAGCCGGCCGTCGAGTCGGTCAGCAGGGTGGCGGGAATGCCGTCCTGCTCCAGCTCCCAGGCCGTCAGGCGGGCGCCCTGTAGCAGAGGCCGCGTCTCGTCCACCCAGACCGTCACCGTCGGGTCGCGGTGGTGGGCGCTTCGGATCACGCCCAGCGCCGTGCCATAGCCGCCGGTCGCGAGCGCTCCGGCGTTGCAGTGGGTCAGCACGCGGGCGCCGGTCGCGAGCAGGCCGGCGCCGTGATCGCCGATCGCGCGGCAGCGGGCGACCTCGTCCATGTGCAGCCTGCGGGCGGCGGCCTCCAGCCGCGGGGCGAGCTCGGCATCGGTCGAATCGGCCGCCTCCCCCCGCATCCGGTCAATCGCCCAGCGCAGGTTGACGGCGGTCGGCCGGGCCGCGGCGATGCCCTCGCAGGCGCGCTCGAACTCGTCACGCCCGTCGCGCGCCGCCACCGCCACGCCGTAGGCCGCCGCGACCCCGATCGCCGGCGCGCCGCGCACGACCATCG
>JAWVEC010000303.1:0-8756 GCA_033856975.1 Gaiellales bacterium | reverse complement strand
GTCTATACTTTGTAATCCCGGTTCGTCGACCAAGGAGCCCGAGTGAACGACAACATCGTCGAAGTCAGCGACACGAACTTCCAGAGCGAGGTGGAAGCCTCCGACCAGCCCGTGGTCGTCGACTTCTGGGCGCCGTGGTGCGGCCCCTGCCGGGTGATGGAGCCGATCCTCGACGAGCTGGCGGGGCAGAACGTGGGACGGGTCAAGTTTACGAAGCTGAACGTCGACGACAACCAGGGCACGGCCGCCAAGTACGAGATCCTCTCGATTCCCACGCTGCTGGTATTCCAGGACGGCGAGGTGCAGAAGAAGCTGATCGGCGCGGTGCCGCGGCGGCGGCTGGAGGACGAGCTCAGCACCTGGCTGACCCCGGCCTGACGCGCGTCGGCTACACGCGCAGCGCGGCCACGGCTGCGACGCCGGCCGCGATCACCAGCGCGCCCGAAAGCTGGATGCGCGTCAGCCGCTCGCCGAAGGCCAGATACGACACGATCGCGGCCACCGCCGCGAACTGCGAGGCCAGCACCGCCGGCACGGCCACCCCGTCACGGGCGCCGATGATGTAGCCGGCGAACCCGGCCACCTCGGCGAACCCGGAGAACGCGACCAGCGGCAGCGCCCGCCCCCGCGGCCACGGGAACTCGCCGCGCAGCACCAGCGGCGCCACCACCACCGCCAGGCCCACCACGCGCGCCACCAGGATCGTCCACAGCGACCCGATCGCATCGCCCGCCTGTGCGCTCGCTATCAGCCCCACGCCGAACACGGCGGCGGCGGTGAAGGCGTACAGCGACGGCCGCAGCTCGAGGTCGTGCAGGCTGCCGTGGAAGGTGACGGTGACGACGCCAAGCGCGACAACCGCCAGGGCGATCGCCACGGCGGCGCTCAGGCTCTGGCCCAGCAGCACGACCGAGAACACCGCCGCCAGCGCGCCCTCGGTGGACGCGATCGGCGCCACCACCCCCACCTTGCCGATGCGAAGCGCGCGGTACATCATCGAGAGCCCGAACACCGAGGCCACGCCGCCCAGCAGCGCCCAGGCCGCGCCATGCGTTCCCACGTCGGGGACGCCCTCGACCGCCGGCGCCGCCACCACGGTCAGCGCAAAGCCGGTCAGCATCACGTAGCCGAGCACCTGCTGCGACCCGATCATCCGCGTCGAGCGGGAGGCGGCCACCGTCGAGGTACCCCACAGTATGGCGGCCAGCAGCCCTCCGATCACCCCGGTCACCGGAAGTGATCCCAGCCCTGCAGATCTCGCGCGGCGCCCGTCTCGTCCAGCAGCAGGACTGCGTCGCCCTCGGTCAGCATCCCGACCTCGGTCACCCAGGCCGGCAGCGGCGGGCCGGGCGAAACGGCCGCCAGCAGCTCGAAGTCCTCGCCGCCGGTTGCCGCCTGCTCGACGCTGGCGCCGGACGAGCGCGGCAACCGCTGCAACCACACCGTCGCGCCGCAGCCGGATGCCGCCGCCAGCCGCCGCACGTCGCCGGCGATCCCGTCCGAGAGGTCGATCATCGCGGTGGCGATCTCGGCCAGCTGTTCGCCCTCATCCAGCCGCGGTTTGATGGCCCGCGTGTAGCCCGACACGGCCTGCCCACCCAGATCGCCCGTCACCACCAGTCGGTCACCCGGCCGGCCGCCCGAGCGTGTCACCGGCCGCTGGGCACGGCCGATGGCCGTCACCGAGACGGTCAGCACGGGCGCCCGCGAGAGGTCGCCACCGGCCAGCGGCACACCGTACGAGGCCAGTCCGGCGGCCAGCTCGGGAACTTCGGAGAAGCCGTCCGGAACGCCAAAGGCGGCCACCAGGCAGAGCGGCCGCGCGCCCATCGCGGCCATGTCGGACAGGTTGGCGGCCGCCGCTCGCGCACCCACCGCGTGCGCGTCCAGCCGCGCGAGGTCGAAGTGGACGCCCTCCACCAGCATGTCCGCCGACACCACCAGGCCGTCGCGCAAGACGGCCGCGTCGTCACCGATTCCGAGCACGACGCCGTCGCCCGATCCGGCAACGGCGGCGATCAGCTCGACCAGCTCATGCTCTGGTAGCATTGCAGCGCAATGTATCCGCTCGCCTTCTTCGGCTTCGCTTTTACCACCCGGCAGGGAGGAATCTGAGCGCGCGCCGAACAACCCGCAAGCTCGAGAGGCCTCCGATCAACGGGGGCCTTTTTCTTTGGAGGAACCGATGACAGAAACAGTCGCATACCCGGGCGAAGAGGGCGCCTACGCCGCCGAGGCGGGCGCGCAGCTGTACCCCGACGCCGAGCTGATGGCGGTGCGGTCATTCGCCGAGGTGATGCGGGCCGTCACCCGCGGCGAGGCCGACTGCGGCGTGCTGCCGATCGAGAACTCCCTGGCCGGCGCCGTGCCCGAGACGTACGACCTGCTGGCACACGCGCCGCTGGCGATCGTCAAGGAGACGGTGCTGCCGGTGCCGCACGTGCTCGTGGGACTGGCCGGCGCCAACATCGACGCGCTGGCGCGCGTCCACTCCCACCCGATGGCGCTGATCCAGTGCCGCCGCTTTCTCTCGTCGCTGCCCGACACGCTGCCGGAGGTGGCGCCCAGCACCTCGGGCGCGGCCCGCCGCGTGGCGGAGGCGAAGGATCCGCGGCAAGCCGCGATCTCCTCGCGCCGCGCCGCCGAGCGGTTCGGCCTCTCGGTGCTGCTGAACGACGTCTCCGATCACGCCCAGAACTACACCCGGTTCGTGGCCGTGGCACCCCACACCCGCATCGACCGGCGCGAGGGCGAGCAGTGGCGGTGCGCGATCCGGTTCGTCACCCACCACCACCCCGGCGCGCTGCACGACGCGATCGAGCCGCTGCGGCGGTTCGGCGTCAACATGTGCTCGCTTCAGTCGCGGCCGATTCCGGGCCGGCCGTGGGACTACCAGTTCTACGCCGATCTGGAAGGACATCCGATCGACCCGCCGGTGGGCGAGGCGCTGGTCGCGATGCGCGAGAGCGTCGCCGAGCTGGCGCACCTGGGCTGCTTTCCGGCCGCCACGCGGCCGTGAACGCGCCCTGGGAGGGGGTGATCGCGCACGGCCGGCCGCCCGACGGCGAGCAGCTCGTGCACCGCGCAACCGTGCCGGCCAGGGCGGCCCGCTACGCCAAGCTGCCGGACACGCTGGCTCCGCGGCTCACCGAGGCGCTGGCCGCCGCGGGCATCGAGCGCCTCTACAGCCACCAGGCCGAGATGTGGCAGGCGGCGGCCACGGGGGACGCGATGGTTGTCACCGGCACCGCCAGCGGCAAGTCGCTGGCCTTCAACCTCCCCGTGCTGGACGCGATTGCCCGCGACCCTTCGGCGCGCGCGTTCTACCTCTACCCGACCAAGGCGCTGGCGCAGGACCAGGCCCGCGTCATCAGCGGCCTGGGCGCCCCGAACGCGCGTCCCGCGATCTACGACGGCGACACGCCCACGGCCGAGCGGCGGCAGATCCGCGGCTGGGCGAACCTGATCCTGACCAACCCCGACATGCTGCATGTCGGCATCCTGCCCGGGCATTCGGCTTGGGCGGAGGCGATCGCGCAGCTGCGCTACGTGGTGGTGGACGAGGCCCACGCCTACCGCGGCGTGTTCGGATCACACGTCGCCAACGTGCTGGCACGGCTGCGCCGGCTGGCGGCCGCGTACGGCGCCGAGCCGCGCTTCCTGCTGGCCTCGGCGACGATCGCCAACCCGGCCGCAGCGGGAGCGACGCTTGCAGGCCGCGACCCGATCGTGATCGAGCGCGACGGCTCGCCGACCGCTGAGCGCGACGTCTGCGTGTGGAACCCGCCGCTGCTGGATGCCGAGCTCGGCATCCGCGCCAGCACCCTGGGCGAGGCGGCGACGCTGCTGGTCGGCCTGGTCACTCGCGGCCTGCGCACGATCGTGTTCGCGAAATCCCGCCGCGGCGTCGAGCTGGTGCATCGCCACGCGCGGGAGGCGCTGCTGCTGCACGCGCCGGAGCTGGCCGCGCGGATCGCGCCCTACCGGGCCGGCTACACGCCCGAGCAGCGGCGCGCGATCGAGCAGCGGCTGTCGAGCGGCGACCTGCTGGGCGTGGTCGCCACCAGCGCCCTCGAGCTGGGTGTCGACATCGGGCTGCTGGACTGCTCGATCAGCGTCGGCTTCCCGGGCGCGATCTCGTCGCTGCGCCAGCAGTGGGGGCGGGCGGGACGGCGCGGCTTGGGCCTCGGCATGCTGGTGGCGGGCGAGGACCAGCTCGACCAGTACCTGGCCCGCAATCCCGGCCAGCTGTTGGAGCGACCGTCGGAGGCGGCGGTCTGCAACCCCGCCAACCCTGTCGTGCTGGCCGGGCACCTGCGCTGCGCGGCGGCGGAGCTGCCGTTGACCGCCGGCGACGCTGCGCACTTCGGCGACCAGGGCATGCTGCTGGCGGCAACGCTGCCCGAGCTGATGACAACTCCGGCCGGCCTCGCCTACCGCGGCGCCGACCACCCGGCGGCGAGGATCTCGCTGCGATCGTCCTCGCCGGACACGGTGGCGGTGATCGAGAGCGAGACGGGCGCGCTGCTGGGCACGGTGGACGGCTCGCGCGCCGACTCGACCGTGCACGAGGGCGCGGTCTACCTGCATCTGGGCGAGCAGTACCTCGTCGAGTCGCTGGACGGCACCGCCCGGGTTGCCCTGGTAAAGCCGTTTCGGGGCGACTACTACACGCAGGTCAGGCGCCACTCGGCGACCGCGGTGGTGGCCGAGCGCGACGCTCGCACGGTGGCGGGCGCGCAGCTCTGGTTCGGGGACATCGAGGTCACCGAGCAGGTGGTCGGCTTCCAGCGCAAGCGGCTCTCCGACCACCGGCCGATCGATCTGATCGCGCTCGACATGCCGGAGCATCGCTTCGCCACTGAGGCGGTGTGGTTCTGCCCCGCGGCGCCGCCCGACCCGCCGGCGCTGTTGGGGGCGCTGCATGCCGCCGAGCACGCGATGATCGGCCTGCTGCCGCTGCTCGCGATCTGCGACCGGGGAGACATCGGCGGCCTCTCGACCGACCTGCATCCTCACACCGGCAGGCCGACCGTGTTCGTGTACGACGGGCATCCTGGCGGCGCGGGCATCTCGCGGCGCGGCTTTGAGCTGTTCGAGCCGTGGGTGCGCCGCACGTCGTCGCTGCTGCGCGAGTGCCCATGCGAGAGCGGCTGCCCGTCCTGCGTTCAGTCGCCCAAGTGCGGCAATCTGAACGAGCCTCTGCACAAGGCCGCGGCCGCCGCCCTGCTGAGCGGGATCGCCAATTCGACCGCTGGCGAAGTGCTACAGTAGCCGCCCGCGAGCGGTCAAGGGAAACCGGTGTGAGTCCGGTGCGGTCCCGCCGCTGTAAGGGCGTTCGTGCGGCGTGCCGAGAGGCAGCCACTGGCTCTTCGGAGCCGGGAAGGCCAGTCGTACGACCCGGATCCGTCCGGGAAGCGCGCCCGAGCCAGAAGACCTGCCCCTCGCGAGACGCAAACCACCCTCTCGAGGAAGGAGGAAGCGTTGGCAACCAATCGCCTTCGTCTCATGTTCGCAGCGCTCCTGGCAGCCATGCTGCTCGCGCTGGCGTCCGTCTCCCCGGCCGTCGCGGCCGGGCTGCGGGTCGAAGCCCCCAAGGGCACGGTGTTCCAGGGCTCGGTGACCCCATTCGTGGGCAACCTGCGTGGCCACACCACCACCGAGCCGACGGCGCTGGGCGCGCTGGTGACCGCCTCGAGGGCGAAGCCGTTCTCGCTCGGCCTGGGCTGGTCGGACTCGTTCGGCGGCGCCTGGAACGGGTTCTTCGTGACGTCGATCGCCGGCATCACGCCGCCACCGACGGCATTCTGGGCGCTCAAGGTCAACCAGCGCCTGGCCGCGGTCGGCTTGGGAGCCGCGCTGGTGACCCCGTCCAGCGGGGTGCTGGTCTACTACACCACCTTTGACCCGGAGACGTTTGCGACCCAGCCAACGCTGGGCCTGACCGCGAACGCCACCCGCGTCGCTGCCGGTAGTGCCGTCACCTTCACCGTCAACTCGTACGACGACGAGGGAACGGCCACCCCCGCCGCCGGCGCATGGGTGTGGGTGAACGGCGTCGGATCGCACGCCGATGCGCAGGGCCACGTCGCCGTCCGGCTGGCCACCGGGCTCTACCAGGTGCGCTCGACGACACACGGTGCGATCCGGTCGCGCACGCTGTGGGTGCGCGCCTCCTGACCGTGCTGCTGCTCGTTCTGACCGCCGGCTGCGGTCGCGGCGCCGATGCGCCCGCGACCGGGCCGGCGGCGGTACGGGTGACGATCAGCCGCGACTACGGCGCGCACGTGCTCTCGGCCCGCACGACGCCGGCCGGTGAGAGTGCGCTGAACGGGCTGCGCCGTGTGAGCCAGGTGAGCACCTCCTACGCGGGCCGCTTCGTACAGGCGATCAACGGCCTGGCGGGCGACCGCTCGGGCGGCTACGACTGGCTGTACTTCATCAACGGCATCGCACCCGACAGCGGCGCGGCGGACGCCGAGCTGCACCCGGGCGACCGCGAGTGGTGGGATCGCCGCTACTGGAGCGACCTGGTGCAGACGCCGGTCGCGATCGGCGCGTGGCCGGAGCCGTTCGTCCATGGCTACGGCGGGCACCGCCATGCGGTGTCGGTGACGGGACCGGCCTGCGCCACCGAAATTGCGTCAGCCCTGGCAGCGGACGGCGCCGACGTCGTCAGCGGCTCGGCCCCCTACCGGGTGAAGGTGGAGACGTTCGCACAGGCGGCGGGCGAGCTGGCCGACTGGCAAGGTCGCGGCCTGACCGTGTCGCTGCAGGACGGACGGGTGATGCTCTACCGAGGCCCCGCCGGTCGCGCACCGCTGCCTGCGGCTCAGGCACTGATCGTCGGCTACCAGCCGCCGGTGGCACCGGGCGACGCGGTCGTGCTGGTGGTTGCAGGCAAGAGCCAGCAGAGCGCCTGTGCGGCAGCGGACACGCTGGCATCGCGTCCGGCCACGGTCGCCAACACCTACGCCGTGGCGCTGGACGCGAACGGCACCGTGATCGCCGCGGGGGGCAGGTCGTGAGCCCGCTGCCGGTGGGACTGCTGTGCGGGGCACTGCTGGTGGGATCGGTCGCGATCGCCAACCCGCTCGGCGTGGCCGCCTGCGCCGTCGCGGCCACGGCGCTGCTGTGGGCGGCTCCCCCACCCCGTTCGGCCTACGCATGGTTTGCCGGCACCACGGCGGCGCTGGTGTTCGTGGCCAACCCGTTCGTCGGCGTGCAGGGCCTGACACCGCTTTGGATCGGCCCGCACATCCCATTGCTCGATACCGAGGTGACGCAGGAGGAGCTCGTGTTCGGGCTGGCGGCGGCACTTCGCATCATCGGCTCCTCGTTCGCGATCGCGGCGTTCGTGCGCCTGGCGGACGGCGACCGCGTGCTGGCAGCGGCCGCGCGGGTCGCCCCGCGCTCGGCGATGATCGCGGCGCTCGGGTCGCGGCTGCTGCCGACGCTCGAGCGCGATGCCGAGGGGCTGGTGCTGGCCGCCCGCGCCCGCGGAGCGGGCCTTCACCGCCGCCGGCAGGCGGCGGCGCTGGCAGCTCCCCTGGTGTCACTGTCGCTGGAGCGCTCGATGACCCTGGCCGAGGCGATGGAGGCGCGAGGGTACGGCGGCGGGCTGCGGACGCGGCCGCCACGGCCGGCGATGACGGCGCGCGAGCGGCTGCTGCTGGTGCTCGCCACAGCGCTGGCGGCGGCGGTGGCCGTGGCCGTTCGAACGGGCGGCTACCGCTACTACGACCTGCTCGGCGACCCCTTCACGGTCGCCGGCATCGGGGCGGCGGCGACCGTGCTGGCACTGGCGGCAGCGGCCGCGGGGACGGTGCGATGGCGGCGCTGAGCCTGAGCGACGTCCGCTACCGCTACCCGGCCGCCGCCTCCCCCGCGCTGGACGGGGTCTCGCTGAGCGTCGAGCCCGGCGAGCTGGTGCTGCTGCTGGGCGAGTCCGGGTGCGGCAAGTCGACCCTGCTTCGGGCGGCGCTCGGCCTGGTGCCGCACTTCCACGGCGGCCAGCTGTCCGGCCAGGTGGTGACGGAGGGGCTCGACACACGCGACCACCGGCCGGGCGTGATAGCCCGGCGGGCCGGGCTCGTGTTCCAGGACCCGGAGGCGCAGCTGGTGATGCGGCGAGCCGACCACGAGGTCGTGTTCGGCCTGGAGAACCTGGGCTGCCCTGCTGGCGAGATCCTGACCCGCGCCGAGGAGGCGCTGGCGGCGGTGGGCGCGACCCACCTGGCCGAGCGGGAAACGGGCCGGCTGTCGGGCGGCGAGCAGCAGCGGGTCGCAATCGCCTCGGTGCTGGCGATGGGCCAGCGGCTGCTGCTGCTGGACGAGCCGACCAGCCAGCTCGACCCGGTGGCGGCCGAGGAGCTGCTGGCGCTGGTGACGCGGATCAACCGCGACCGAGGCGTGACCGTCGTCGTGGCCGAGCATCGCACCGCCCGCATCTTCGCGGAGGCCGACCGGGTGGTGGTGATGGACGCGGGGCGGATCGCATTTGACGGCTCGCCCGTCCAGGCCGCACGGCACCTGGCCACGGCCGCGCCGTGGCTGTTGCCGCCGGTGACGCAGGCGTTTGCGGCCGCGCGGCGGCCGGAGCTGCCGCTGTCGGTGCGAGACGCACGCCGGCTGGTGCCTGCCGCCGAGCCGGCCGTGCAGGTGTCAGCGGCGCCGAACGACCCGGTGGTCACCCTCGAGCGGGTGCACAAGCGGTTTGGCGCGGTGGAGGCGTTGCGCGGCGCCGACACCGGCTT
>JAWVEC010000302.1:0-2763 GCA_033856975.1 Gaiellales bacterium | reverse complement strand
GATGCGTCGCTAGGCTAGGCGCTCGGCATCTCGGCGGACGGGTCGGTCTGCCAGAGGCCGAACTCGTTGCCGTGGGGGTCCTTGCAGGTCGAGAACCAGCCCATGCTCGGCACCGGCATCGGCTGGTCCGCCTCTCCGCCGAGCTCCTTCACGCGCGCCGCGCCGACGTTGATGTCATCGACGTCGAAGTAGGAGCGCGTTCCCCGCTTGTTGGGCTCCATGTTGGTAATCGCCACGCCCTGATCGCTGAGCTGGGCCATGTGGTACTCGGACGATCCTTCGCCGGGGTACTGCTGGAACTCCCAGCCAAACAGCGAGCCCCAGAACTCGCGGCTCTTGGCCGTATCGTCGGCTGGGATCTCGATATGGACGATCTTTCCGGGCATCAGCCCCATCCTCCTTGATCGCGTTTCGTCGGAGGCTGTCGTTGCTCCGCCGCTCGGTCATACCTTAGACGCGCCGGTGCGCCGAAACTCATCGCCCAGAGAGCCGAGCCGTGCACCCAGGTCTACCCTCTGCCGAGTCACTCGCCGGAACCGCCAACTGGCCGACGCCGTGTTGAGTACCCCGAAAACGGTGATACGGCGAAACGCCTACACTGCCGACAGAGTGGGTAGATGAGAAGGGCCTCTCGCATCCTCGCCGCCTGCCTTTGTGCGGCCGCTGTCGCCATGGCCGGCCAGGCCGCGCTCGCTGTCGGCACGCCCCCACCGGGCCTGCCGCCCACGGGTCACGTCCGGCTCGGCGTCGCCACCCCCTACCCGGCCGCGTTCGACCGGCTCACCCATCACCATCACGACGTCTGGCTGATGTTCGACATGCTGGGCGGACACTGGCAGGATCACGGCTTCCAACGGCAGATCGACGACGCCACCGCGTCGCACAGGATCGCCATGATCACCCTCGGGGTGACCCGCGTCTCCGATCACCGCAAGTTCTCGCCCGGCGCCCTCGCCCGCGGCGGCGCCGATGCCATCTACCTCTCCTACTCGCGGCAGGCGAACGCCACCGGCGTGCCGGTCTGGATCCGGCCGATGCAGGAGATGAACGGCTACTGGATGTCGTGGTGCGCGTTCAACTCGAACGGATCGCGTCGCGGCCTCGACTACTCGACGGCGAAGTTCCGGAACGCGTTTCGCCGCATCGCCATCATCATGCGCGGCGGCACCCACGCCGAGATCAACACGAGACTGCATGCGCTTGGTTTGCTTGGCCTGCAGGCGCCACTGGCCACAGCCGGGATCCCGCCCAGCGGCCAGATCGCCATGGTCTGGAACCCGCAGGGTGCGGGTGCTCCCAACGTCGCCGGCAACCAGCCGCACGATTACTGGCCGGGCGGCGGCTACGTCGACTACGTCGGGGACGACCTCTACTCGCAGAACTTCCGCGCCTACTGGAAGGGCATGCAGCCGCTCTACAACTACGGCAAGCCCTTCATCCTCGGCGAGTGGGCGCCGTGGGGGACGGACGACCCGACCTTCGTCACCAACGTCTTCAACTGGACAAAGACGCATCCCCGCACCGCGGCGATCGTCTACTACGACCTCTCGAGCACCTTCGACCTGAGCCGCAAGCCGAAGTCGCTGAGCGCGTATCGGACGCTCGACCAGCGTCCGATGTTCGCCACCACCGTGTAGGCCTCAGGCCGGCAGCGGCCGCGAGGCCGGTCGCCGGTAGCTCACCAGCCGCGCGATCGCATACGCGGCGAACGAGATCGAGCTGATGAAGAAGCTGGTCGGCCAGGCCTGTTCGAGGCTGAGCAGGATGCCGCCCTCGGTGGCGATCAAGGCGATGATGACGGAGAGCATGATCGCCGTGGCGGGGTTGGCGGTGAGCCGCTGGGCGGCGGCCGCGGGAGTGATGATCAGCGTCAGCACCAGCAGCGCCCCGACGACCTGGATCGCCTCGGCGGTGGTGAGGGCGAGCAGGAGGAAGGTGAGGACGGAGAGGGCGCGCAGGGGTACCCCGCGGGCCTCGGCGACCTCCGGGTCGATGCTCGAGAACAGCAGCGGCCGGTAGGCGATGGCGATTCCGGCCAGCACGATCACGGCGACCAGCGTGAGCTCGCGAAGCTGGGTGTCGCTGACGCCGACGATGCTGCCGAACAGCAGGTTGGTGGCCTCGGTGGCATAGCCCTGGTAGAGGTTGAGAAACAGCACCCCCACTCCCAGACCGAATGCGAGCACGGCGCCGATGGCACTGTCTCGTTCCCGGCCCTTGAGCGAGAGCAGGCCGAGCACGAGGCCGACGATCAGGGATCCGGAGATCATGCCGATCACAGGGTCAAGGCCGATCACGAGGGCGCCGGCGGCTCCGGTGAAGCCGAGCTCGGAGATGGCGTGGACGGCGAAGCTGGCGCCGCGGGTGACGACGAAGGTGCCGATCGTGCCGGAGATGATGGCAACCACCGCTCCGGCCAGCAGGGCGGTGTGGACGAAGTGCTGGGCGAGCAGGTCGGTGAACATCAGCTCGCTCCGGCCGGGGCGTGGTCGTGGTGGGCGCCGTGGTCATCCGGGGTTCCGACCACGACCACGCGGCCTCGCACGCGCAGCACGTCGACCGGGGTGTGGTACAGGCGCGACAGCGACTCGCTGGTGAGCACCTCGTCCGGGGTGCCGAACGCCCAGTGGCCCGGGGCGAGGTAGAGCACGCGGTCGACCATGGGCAGGATCGGGTTGATGTCGTGGGTGACGAAGACGACCGGCGTGCCGGCGCGTTGGCGGTGCTGGTCGAGCAGCCCGGTCACGACCCGCTGTGACGCCA
>JAWVEC010000301.1:0-17255 GCA_033856975.1 Gaiellales bacterium | reverse complement strand
ACAGCGGCCACGCCCGCTTGGGGTGGATGAACGTCTTGTAGTAGAAGCCGACCTGCATGCCGAAGCTGGGCGTCAGCCGGCCGACCAGGTGCAGCAGGTCGCGCCGCAGCGAGGGCCAGGCGTTGATATGGCGTACGGTCATGCCCTCCTCGATCGGTGTCACGCAGGCCCGCACCGCGGGCACGCCGTCCACCTCGACCAGGCAGTTGGGGCACTGGCCGGCGCAGCACATCAGCCCGCGCCGGCGGTGGTACTTGAACGAGCGCGAGAAGACGCGCGTGCCGGCCGCGAACAGCGCCGAGCCGACCGTGTCCCCAGCGAAGCCGCTGGCGGGCTCTCCCTCCCAGGTGAACGAGACCGGATCGCTGCGGTCGATCAGCTCACCCTGCCGTGATGCCAGCCGCGGATCAGCCATCTGCCGCCTCCGATGCGGGGGCGGCACCGGGCACCGCCATCGCGCCGGCCAGCTCTCCCGGCCGCGCCACCTGCAGCACCTGGTTTCGGGTCGTGTTGCGCTCGGCCTGGAACCACTCCCGGCAGCCGGACGAGTGAAACCACCACTCGCGCTGGTCGCCGGCGGTGTTGTCACGAAAGTAGAGGTAGTGGAACAGCGCGCGCTGGTCGTCGATCGAGGTGGCGCGCACGGTCACCTCCCCGCCGTAGGCGTACTCGTCCACGGCGCGGGGGCCGCAATTTGGGCAGCTGAGGATGAACGACATCAGTTCGTCTGGTGCATGGTTAGTGGGATACCTTTGGTGTCTGGGAGTGGCCGTTGAGTGTTGACTGTTCGGACATCGCCTGCATGACGGCGTTCGCAAACGACTCCGGGCGGAAGGCGAAGTTGGTCCCCACCAGCGGGATGCCGGTGATCGCGGAGGCCTCGATCGTCATCGCGCGCATGTCCTCGGGCTCCAGGTCGTGCACGTCGTTCTTGCCGCAGGCGCGGGCGAACATCTGCATCTCCTGGGTCATCGAGTTGAGGAAGCCCTCGATGTGGTCGGCCGCCTCGGGCACCGGCAGCCGCGCGATCAGATCCTCGTCCTGGGTGGTGATGCCGACCGGGCAGAGGCCGGTGTGGCAGTGGTGGCAGCAGCCCGGCTCGGTGCCCATCCGCTCGTAGTCCTCGATGTACACGGGCTTGTTGCAGCCCAGCGCGATCATCGCCGCGGTGCCGATCGAGACGGCGTCCGCGCCCAGCGCCAGGCACTTGGCCGCGTCCACGCCGTTTCGGATCCCGCCCGAGATGATCAGGTTGACGACGCCCTCCAGCTTCATCTCACGCAGCGACGCCACCGCCTCGACCAGGGCGGCCATGGTCGGGATGCCCGTGTGATCCATCAGCGAGTCGGGCGAGGCGCCGGTGCCGCCCTCCATGCCGTCCATCACGATCACGTCGGCACCCGCCTTGCAGGCCAGCTTGACGTCGTCGGCGACGCGGCAGGCGCCGACCTTGACGTAGATCGGGATCTGGCCGTCGGTGGCCTCGCGCAGCTCCTCGATCTTGATCTGGAGGTCGTCCGGGCCGACGAAGTCGGGGTGACGGCAGGGGCTGCGCTGGTCGACTCCGGCCGGCAGCGTGCGGGCCTCGGCGATGATCGGCGACACCTTCGCGCCCAGCAGCAGCCCGCCGGTGCCGGGCTTTGCGCCCTGGCCGATCACGACCTCGGCCGCGTTTGCCATCCGCAGGTGATGCGGGTTGAAGCCGTAGCGGCTGGGCAGCACCTGGTAGACGAGCTGGTCGGACGCCTCCCGCTCGAGGTCGAGCATGCCGCCGTCGCCGGTGGTGGTGGAGATGCCCATCCGCGTGGCGGCCATGCCCAGGGCCTGCTTGGCGTTGCGCGACAGGGCGCCGTAGCTCATGCCGGCGATCGTGATCGGCGTCTTCAGGCGGATCGGCTTGGCGCCGTGGCGGGCGCCGATCTCGATCGCGGTGTTGCAGCTCTCGCGGTAGCCCTCCAGCGGCACCCGCGACAGCGTGCAGGGGACGAACGTAAGGTCCTCGAAGTGCGGCGTGCGGCGGGTGGTGCCCAGGCCGCGGTTGGTGTAGCGGCCCAGCTCGGCCTTGGTCTGGATGTCGTCGATCGTCTCGGGTGACCACACCCACAGCTTCTGATGCACGTGGCCGTCGTCGCCGCGTGGAATGAACTCGCTCATAGCGCTGCCCTCCAGGCGTCGTACTCGTGCTTCGAGAAGTTCCACAGCTTGCGGCCGGACACGAGCTTCTTCCAGTCGTAGCCGCCGGAGTCGAGGTCGTTCGCGGTCAGCTCCCGCTCGAGCAGCGCGCGATCGTCCGCGGTCAGCTCGGCCTCGACGCAATCGGCTCCCAGCGAGTGGATCGAGCCGCCGACATAGACGGTGCCCTCGTACATCGAGTCGCCGATGCCGTCGCCGGCATCGCCGCACACGATCATGGTGCCGCGCTGCATCATGAAGCCGGACATGTAACCGACCGATCCGCCCACCACCAGCGTGCCGCCCTTCATCGAGATGCCGGTGCGGGCACCGGTGTCGCCGGAGATGAAGACGCGGCCGCCGCGGGTGGTGGCGGCGGCCGAGCTGCCGCCGTTGCCGTGCACGGTGATCGCGCCCGACATCAGGTTCTCGCCCAGGCTCCAGCCGCAGTTGCCGGTGATGACGATCTCGGCGCCGTCGCACATGCCGCCGCAGTACCAGCCCACCGGCCCGTCGAACACGATCCGGATCGGGTGCATCACGGCCACCGCCAGGCAGTGACGGGCGGCCGGGTTGGTCAGCCGCACCTCGGGCACGCCGTCGGCGGCCGCGTGCTTGATCGCCTGGTTGATCTCGCGGGTCGTGTGCTTTGAGCAGTCGATCTCGGACATCAGCGTAGCCACCAGCGAACCTCCCCCGCGCCCAGCTCGCGCGGCACCAGATGGGTCGAGCTGGAGACGCGCCGAAGCGCGATCTCCTCGCTCGCGATCAGCACCATCTCGTCGTCCTCGGCAAAGATCAGCGGCTTCAGCGCGAACCGGTCGCGGGCGACGCCGATCCCCTGCGGGGTCGAGATCAGGTACGCGAAGGTGCCGTCCAGGGCGGTCACCGACGAGCGCAGCGCATCCTCGAGCGATGCGCCGTCCTCCAGCCGGTCGGCGATGTAGACGGCGATCGCCTCGGAGTCGTTGCCGGTGGCGAAGCGGTGCCCCTTCTCCTCGAGCTTTCGCCGCAGCTTGTGGTAGTTGGTGATGTGGCCGTTGTGCACGACGGAGATGTCTGCGAAGGGGCGCGCCCAGAACGGGTGGCTGTGGGCGACGTCGACCAGCGACTCGGTCGCCATGCGGGTGTGGCCGATGGCGTGGCTGCCGTCGAACGCGGCGTAGGGCGCGGCGGCCTCGACGTCGGAGGCGTCACCGACGTCCTTCACGATCTCCATCGCCCGGCCGATCGAGAACACCTCGGTGTCGGGTACGCGCTCGACGCCGTCGGTGAGGTCGCCGAGGTCGCCGGCGTAGCCGATCCGGGCGCGCAGGTTCTGGCCCGTGTGCGACGGCTCGCTGACCGTTCCCAGCGCCGACAACGCGTCGAACACGTGCTGGGGCGTGTCGCCGTTTGCCTCCAGGCGCACCCGCACGACGTAGGAGTCGGCCTGCGGGTGGCCGTACAGCGCGACGCCGGTGGAGTCGGTGCCGCGGCGATCGAGCGGCGTCAGCATGTCGAACATGGCTTTGCCGACAGGCCCGTACCGGCTCGGATCCTTATAGAGGAATCCACACAACCCGCACACGGCAACCAATCCTTTCCGAGACGCACGTCAAGAACCGTAATCGTAGGCATCGGGCCGGAACCTGGGCAGTGCAGCGAGCGATGCAATTCGCGCGTGTGCTGTGTCCGGATGTGCAGCGAGGGGCCGCGGGATCGCTCCCCCGGCCCCTCGCAGACGTGTCTGCCTAGAACAGCGTCAGGTAGCGATTGACCTCCCACGGAGTGACCTGCTCGTGGTAGGCGCGCCACTCGTCCTGCTTGGTCTTGACGTAGTAGTCGACGTAGTCCTCGGTGGCCGTCTTGCCCAGCGCCGCGCGAATCACCGCGTCCTTCTCGAGGTTGCGGGTGGCGTCGAGCAGGTTGGCCGGCAAGAGCTCGATCTTGCGCCGCTTCAGCTCCCGCTCGGACAGCTCGTAGAGGTTGTCGTCGTTGTGGGGGCCCGGGTCGATGTCGTGCTCGATCCCGTCCAGGCCGGCAGCCAGAATCACGGCCATCGCCAGGTAGGGATTGCACGAGCCGTCCACGGTGCGGTCCTCGACGTGGCCGCCCGGCAGCCGCAGCATCTGGGTGCGGTTGTTGGCGCCGTGGGTGATGAAGATCGGTGACCAGGTGGCGCCCGAGGTGGGGGTGCCGGCGGTGGTGGTCAGCCGCTTGTAGCTGTTGACGGTGGGGGCGGTGACGGCGATGTAGGCCTTGGCGTGCTTCTTGAGGCCGCCGGTGAACTGGTAGCCGAGCTTGGACAGGCCGAGCCCCTTGGGATCGTCGTCGTCCTTGAACAGGTCGGTGGAGCCGGACTCGTCCCACAGCGACATGTGGAAGTGGCCGCCGTTGCCGGTCAGGTGGCTGAACGGCTTGGGCATGAAGGTGGCCAGCATGCCGCGCTCCTGCGCCATCGCGTGCACCATGTAGCGGAAGAAGATCGCCCGGTCGGCGGTGGTGACGGCGTCGGCGAAGTCGAAGTTCGACTCGAACTGGCCGTTTGCGTCCTCATGGTCGTTGGCGTAGCTGCCCCAGCCGAGCTGGTTGATGTAGGTGGACAGCGTGCTGAGGAACTCGTACTGGCGGGTCAGGCCCTTCATGTCGTAACAGGGCTGCTCCATCTTGTCGAGCGGGTCGGCCAGCTCGATGCCGCCGTCGGCCGACTCGCGCAGCAGGAAGAACTCGAGCTCCATGCCGACCTTGAACGTGTAGCCCAGCTTCTTGGCGCGCTCGATCTGGTGGCGCAGAATGGTGCGCGGGCAGTAGGGCCACTCCTTGCCCTCGACGGTGATGTCGCAGGCGAAGCGAGCCAGCCCGGGCTTGAACGGCACCGGCGTGTAGCTCGCCATGTCGGGCATGGCCATCATGTCGGGCGATGCCGGCGTCTGGCCGATCGGGCCTGCCGCGAACCCCGCGAACCCGGCGCCCTCGTTGATCAGGCCGTCCCAGTTCTCGATCGGCACCAGCTTCGCCGACGGCTTCGCGTTCATATCGACGAACTGGGCGAAGAAGAACTTGATGTCATCCTGTTCAGCCCTGGCGCGGATCGTGTCCGCGAGTGGACGCGTGCTCAACGTGGCCATCCTCCGTCTCCTTCAGGTTTGGGTTCGCGTCAATCTCCCAAAAAACCGGCCAGATTGCTAGTCAGCGAGCACAATCCCCCACCCGAGGGGCCGAATTATTGGAGTCAAACACTCATGAAGCGAGATTTTCGCTCCTGTGACGAGTTTGTGACACTTCGGCGGGATGGTTGAGCAGATCCGCCGCCGCGCCCAATTATTGGAGTCAAACACTCATGAGGTGGCGTTGAGCGTTTTGTTGCAGAACCGTGACTGTTTCAGTCGTGGCCGAGGGCGCGTTCGAGCCGCAGCAGCTTCAGCTCGATCTCGATCATCAGCCAGTCCTCGTGGGCGACGTCGAGCCCGGTCAGATCCTGGATCCGGCGCAGGCGCTGGCGCAGGGTGTTGGGGTGCACGTACAGCGTGGTCGCGGCGGCGGCGATGTTGCCGCGCCGTCGCAGGTACTCCTCCAGCGTCAGCAGCAGCTGCGAGCGGTGGCGCTCGTCGTAGTCGGCCAGCAGCTGCAGCGCCTCGCCACGGCGATCGCGCACGCGGCCGTCCTGCGACACCTTGAGCAGGTACTTGTACGCGCCCAGGTCGTCGAACGCGATCACGCCCGGCTCGCTGCTGACAACGGACGCCGCCACCACGGCGTGCTCGGCCTCGCCGAACCCGGTGCGGAAGGCGGACGCACCCTGGCAGCGGTTGGAGAGACCGATCGCCAGCGGATGCTTGGGCATCAGCTTCCGGTGGATCTCGCGCAGCCGATCGGCGGCCGCCGCCTCGTCGTTGCCGTTCAGCCGGATCAGCCCACGCATGGCGGCATCGCGGCGATCGAACAGCGATCCCGGGAAGGCGCGTGCCGCGGCCTGCTCGAGCGCCTCTGACACCGCCTCCCAGTTCGACTCGGCCGGCCCGGGCCGCGGCGCGGCCTGCAGCACCAGGTGAGCCGTGGCCAGATCGCAGCCGAGCGACGCCGCGCGCTGCTCGAGCTCGCCCGCCGTGGCGGTACCGTGCGAGAGATCCTCCAGCAGGTCCTTGATCGCATTTCGCTCGGTCAGCCTGTCGATCAGCTGCACCTTCTTGATCGCGACCGCGGCCTGATTGGCGATCGAGCCGGCGATCTCGCGCTGCTCGGCGTCGATCCGGCGGTCGCGCGGCAGCCGCAGGGCAAGCGCGCCGACCAGCTCCTCGGCCGCCACCATCGGCACCACCAGCGCGGCTCCCTCCACGTCCGGCCCCCACAGCGCCGAGGCCATCCGCCGCCCCGCCTCGACCGTGCCGCCACGCGCCGACAGCGCCAGCTCGATGCCGAGCTCGTTCGAGTTGAGAGTGCGAGGCGCAGCCGCGTCCTCCGGCCAGAACGCGCCCGGCACCAGCCGGCCGCCCTCCGCATCGGCGATCATCACGTAGCAGCACGACGCCTCCAGCAGGCGCTGCGCCCGCCGGGCCACCGCCGGCAGCAGACTCTCCAGCGTGGAGGCGGCCGAGACGGCGCGAGCGAGGTCGCTCAGCCCCTCGACCAGCGCCAGCCGGCGACGGGTGTCCTGGTACAGCCGCGCGTTCTCGATCGCTCCCGCCACCAGCGTCGCGGCATGCACCAGAAACTCCGAGTCGGCCCGCGTGAACTCGCGCGGCGCCTCGACGTGCAGCGAGATGACGCCGATCACCTGGCCCGACTTCGCGGTCAGCGGAGCCGCGCACAGCGACTGGTACTTCTCCTCCTCGGCCTCCGGCACCACCTTGACGCGCGGATCGTCAAGCGCGTTCTCGGGGATGAACACCGACTCGTTGTGTGCGGCCACCCACCCCACGAGGCCCTCGCCGCCCTCGAACCGCAGCTTCCCGACCAGCGCGCTGTACGGATCGGACACAGCCCGCAGCAGCAGGGCGCCGTCATCTGGGTCCACGAAGTAGATCCAGCAGGCGTGGCAGTCGATCGCCTCGCTGACCAGGTCGACGATGGCGCGCAGCACCCGGTCGAGATCGAGCGACGAGGCCACGGTGTTGATGATCTGGTAGAGGTATCGGCTCTCGACGGTGCGCGGCATGGCGGCATCGCCGGCCCGCGGTGTGTGAGAAACCGACATAGCCAAATCGTACACTCGCTCCCTTGGACCACGCTCCGGCATGTAGTGTTGCCGTGGAGTGCCGGGAAGCCTGGTCGGCGATCCAGACCCATGTCTGCCGGCAAACGCCTCCTCAACTCCCGCCCCGTGCTGCTGATCGCATTCGCGTTCGCAGTCATGGGCGACCCCGTGTCGTCGGTCGCCTACGCGATAGAGGCCGCGCTGCGGGCGCTGGACGGACGGCTCGACCTGCTGATCCCGACCATGGCCCTGGTGGTGGCGATCATCGCGCTGGTGATCGTCAACTACCACCGCCTGGTCGCGCGGTTCCCGGGCGGTGGCGACGCGGCCGCGGCCGGCACCGCGTTCGGCGAGGGCTGGTCGTTTTTGCCGCTGGGATCGCTGATCGTCGACTACGCCCTGACGATCGCGATCAGCTGCGCGGCCGCCACCTCGGCCGTGATCGCATACCTGCCGGAAGCGGGTGGCGCGCGGGTGCCGATCGCCATCGGCCTGTGCGCGCTGGTGGCGGGTCTGACCTGGTTTGGCCACATCGGCCGCACGCTGTTTGCTCTGATGACGATCTCATTCGTGGCGGTGGGATCGCTTGTGATCCTGCATGGCCTGATCGCACCGGCCGGCACCGGCCACGCCGTCCTCCATCCGGCCGGTGCGGGGGGCAGCCCGCTCGTAGCCGTACTGCTCGCGTTCCCGGTCGCGATGGCGCTTGCCACCGGGGTCGAGGCGCCGTCGTCGGCGGTGGCGCAGCTTGGCCAGCTGGACAACCCCGGCCGCGTCCGCTTCGGTCAGGTCACGCTGTGGCTGACGCTCGGCATCGTCGGCTGGCTGACGATCGGACTGGCGCTGCTCGCCCACCGGCTGCGGGTGGGCATCCCACCCTCTGACTCGACTCAGATCGCAGAGATCGCCCGGGCCGCCTCCGGAAACGGCATCGAGTTCGCCGCCTTCCAGCTGACCAGCGCCGTGCTGCTACTAGCCGCTGCCAGCAGCTCGTTCCAGGCTGGCCCCGGCCTGCTGAAGGCGCTCGCCCGTGGCCACGGCCCAGGCGTGCTGCCGGCCCCGCTCGGCCACTCGAACAGCCACCACACGCCGTACTGGTCGGTGGTCGTATTCCTGGCCGCGTCGTGCGCGATCATCCTGGCCGGTGGCGGCAAGGAGCAGGAGCTGGTGCTGTTCTACGCGGTCGCGGTGTTCGTCTCGTTCCTGTTCGGCCTGCTGGCGATGAGCACCTTCTCGCGCCGGGAGGGGCGCAGCTGGCTCCTGGCTGTCAACCTGGTCAGCCTGACGGCGGTGATCCTGACGCTGGCGATCAACCTGCGCCGCGGCTACCCGCTGGCCTCGCTGGCGGCGGCCGCGATCACCGCCGGGGCGCTCTACGCGCTGTGGGTGCGGGCGGGTCGGCCGGTGGGCGTGTCCGAGGCGGAGCGTCTCGCCGAGCAAGAGCTGGCCACGCCTCCATAGCCGCACCTGCCTCCGAGCGCGTAGGATATCGGGGGAAATTCGATTTCCCTGCTGTATTTTCAACGAGAGGAGTCCTGAATGGCAACGGTTGCTCCTGAGTCGGCCATGGCCGGGCTCGACCCGATGTTCCAGCCCGACTGGTTTTTCACCGACGAGCAGCTGCGCCTGCTTGAGCGGCTGAAGGAGATCTGTGAGGAGACGATCCGGCCGCTGGCGGCCGAGAACGATCGCACCCTCACCTTCCCGCGCAAGAGCCTCGAGGCGCTGGGCCCCGACGGCTTCCTCGGCCTGATGCTTCCCAAGGAGTGGGGCGGTCTGGCCCAGAACCACGTCATGTACGGCGCGGTGACCGAGACGATCGCCCGCTACGGCGACGCCTCGTGCGCCATGTGTTACGTCATGCACACCGGCGCGGTCGAGGCGCTCAAGCTGCGCGCCACCGAGTACACGATCGAGAAGTACCTGAAGAAGGTCAAGGACGGCCTGCTCGGCACCCTTTCCTACTCCGATCCCGAGACCGGATCGCACTTCTGGTACCCGATCGCCTCCGGCGCTCGCAAGGTCGACAACGGCTTTGAGGTGCTGAAGAAGGCGTCGTGGACGACGTCGGCCGGATTCGCCGACTTCTACGTGCTGCAGACGACGTCCCCCGACTACAACGGCGACTACTCGAACCTGTCGGTGTTCGTCGTCGACAAGGAGGAGATCGAGGCCAAGCCGCAGGAGTGGGACGCGATGGGCCTGCGCGGCAACCAGTCGGGCACGCTGCTGCTGGACTGGAAGTTCGTGCCGGCCGAGCAGGTTGTGGGCCCGATCGGCGACGGCGCCAACTCAAACGACGAGGCGGTCGACCCCTACTTCCTGGTCGGCTCGTCCGGTTGCTGGAACGGCATCTCGCTGGGCGCGATCGACATCGCCATCCGTCACACCACGGTCAAGAAGCACAAGGACGTGGGCATGCGGGTGTGCGACTACCCGACCATCCAGGACGCGGTCGGGGAGGCGATCATGGACACCAACGCCTCGCGCTGCATGACGTTCGCCGTCGCCCAGGCGCTCGACAACGTCACCGACGGAGCGCAGACCAACCCCGCGGTCGGCGATCTCGCCCGCGGCAACTACCTGCACTGGCTGTGGCAGATCAAGTTCATCGCCGCCAAGAACGTCGCCCACGTGGTCGACAAGATGCTGCACTGCTGCGGCGGCACGGGCTACAAGAAGGAGCCGCTGCAGCTCGAGCGCTACCTGCGCGACGGAAAGGCCGGCTGGGTGATGGGCCCGACCAACGAGGTGCTGCGCCAGTTCGTGGGCAAGACCGCCCTGCTGGGCATGGACTCGCTCGACTACTGGAACGTCTCGATCAACGAGCGGGCGCTGAACAACGAGCTGAAGAAGTTCTCGCCCGAGCAGAAGCGGGAGCTGGCCGAGCGGCTGACGACCGAGGCCGGCAGCACGGAGTAGACGTCAGGTGGGGGGCGGGCTCGCGGGCCCGCCCCCCAATGACGTTGCCTAGTCGCCCGACGTCGAGCCGGGCTCGTCCAGGATCCGCATCCTGAGCGGCTGCTTCTCCTGTACGACGACGCGGTAGACGTAGAGCACCACGCCGATCGCCAGCACCAGCAGGCCGTAGACGAGCGTCCGCTTGCTCGTGTCTCCGTAGGCGAGACCGCTGTTCCAGCCGCCTACGATCAGCAGCAGTGCATCGAACAGCGCCAGCACACCCGCCACCGGCAGCCAGAACGCGGCCAGCTTGAGCGGCCGGGCGAGATCCGGCCTGTCCTTTCGCAGCAACAGGAAGCCGGACATGGCGAACACGTGGCAGAGCACGTAGCCGAGGTTCGAGAAGATCAGGATCTTCAGCGCCCCGGTTGCGTCCGACCCGAACGAGCACAGCAGGAAGATGTTCAGCAGTGCATCCAGGGTCATGGCGTTGGCCGGCACGTGCCGGCTGTTCAGCTTGCCGAACCACTTGATCGTCATGCCGTCCTGCGAGATGCCATACAGCGCACGGGAACCGTCCGCGGTGGCGGTGTTCATGGCCAGCACGATGCCGGCGCAGAGCAGGATGATGGCGATGCCGGTTCCGGCCGAGATGATGGAATGGAACGTGCTGGCATAGAACGAGACGGTGTTGTTGGCGTGGGTCGCGTCGCCGAACGTCAGGTTCTGGTCGCCGAATGTGCCCACCGCGCCCAGCGGCAGCAGGCTGTAGACGATCACGCCGAACAGGGCCGAGATACGCAGCGCCTTGGGCGTGTCGACGGTTGGATTGTGGTACTCGGGAGCGAAGGTCGCGCAGCACTCCATGCCGTAGGACGACCAGCACATGGCGTACAGCCACACGATCACCAGCGTCCAGCCGGTGTCGCCCATCGTTCCGTAGTCGATGTTGTTGTGGAGGTTGGAGGTGTGGAAGTCGCCCGTCAGGTAGGGCAGGAACATGAACACGGCCAGCGGGATCAGGAGCAGCGCGCCGGTGACGTAGCCGACCCACACCGCGGGCCGCATGCCGAGCACGTTGAAGACCCAGATCACGACGATGACGACGGCCGTGAGTGCGATTGGGAACGAAAAGTAGAGCGGGATACCGAGCACCTTGCCGCTGTGGTTCCAGCTGCTTCCGGCGGCGAGCGAGCCGGTGTAGAACTGGGCTTGGACGAGCAGCCCGACCACCAGACCGCTGGCGGACAGCACGACCGACCAGCCGATCCAGTAGCCAAACGCGGCCACCGGCCCGATGAAGGAGAAGTACCGCTTCCACGCCTCGTGGGCGTAGATGGCGATTCCGCCCGACAGCTTCGGGAACATCGTCGCCAGCTCGGAGTAGATGTAGTTGTGGAGGGCTCCCAGAAGGACGGACACCGTCCACAGGACGACCGCGCCCCATCCGCCGAGCGAGACGGCGGAACCACCGAGGCCGGTGATCAGGAAGCTGGGGTTCGCGAGTGCAACCACGAACCCGTCGAACCAGCTGATTGACTTGAGGAGCTCCCGTTCCTCAACTACAGCAGTAGCCATGCACAACCTCCGCTGACGTAGGACGATGACGGATGGATGAAGAGCAGGATCAAACCGTATTCGCCGCGAGCGGTCAAGATCTTTTCCGCACATGAAACCAGCCCCCTTGCGGTGGACAGGACATATCGGCGAAGATAGGCAGCATGAGGGGGCCCCCAATCACGCTCCGCTGCGACTGCGGGGCGTCCGCGCGGGTCGACTTCGGCAGCCGCTGGACGTGCCCCGATTGCGGCAAGGTGTACGACACCAGCCGCATCCCGGCCACGGAGTACAACCAGATCGGCTCGATCCAGACCAGGTTTCGGCTGGTCGGGCTGGCGCTGATCACGTTGGTCGCGCTGGGCCTGCTGGCGCTGGTGATCTGGGGATACCCATTTCAGATCTTCATCGCGCTGCCGGGAATCCTGCTGGGCTGGTATCTGTTCGTGAAGCCGACCATGCGCCGGCGCTACGTCCAGGCGCTGGCCTCGCGGCCCGAGTGGACGCTGCATCCCGAACCCGCGCCGCCCAAGGACTGAGCCGGTGACGCCGCTGAAATCGGGCACACGTGTCCCCGAAACGCCGCACATCGGCGGGCCCGCCAAGGCGCGGCCGGTGGTGCTGGCGACGCTGGCGGTGCCGTTCGAGCCGCAGTCGGCCCGGATCGCGATGCAGGCGGCGCTGGAGAGCGGCGTCAAGCTGATCGTGCTGGACGCGGTCGAGCTGCCGTTCTGGCCGCAGGCGATCGCCACCCGCCGTGCCGAGCTGGAGACGGCCGAGGACCGGGCCGAGATCGGCCGCATGGCGAACAACGCAGCCGCGCTGGGGTTGGAGGTCGAGCACCTGCGGGTGCGAAGTCCGCGGCCGATCGAGGCCGTGTTGGAGCTGTGCGGCGAGCGCGAAGCCGGCCTGCTGGTGCTGGGTCCCGACCCCTCGCGGCTGCAGCCGCGCAGCTTCCGGCGAGCCGTGCGGCGGGTGCGCAAGCGGGCGTCGTGCCTGCTATGGGTGGCCGGCGAGGGCCCGTAGCCGCGAGCGGCCGGCCGCGCGTGCGCGCTCTACGCTCGCGGGCGCAGCTTCTGTGGGTCATAGGCGGGATGGCTGCCGAGCTCGCCAGGCGTCTCGCTGCCACCCTCCAGCTCGACACCGAAGCGAGCCCCCGGCTCGATCCGGCCGGACTCGATCGCAGCCAGCGCGATCACCCGCACCAGCGTGGGCGAGAAGCAGGCGCTTCGCACCTCGCCCACGCGCCGCGAGCCGGCGGTCAAGCCGGCGCCGTGCACCGGCACCTCGTCGCCCTCCACCAGCAGCGTCGTCAGCCGCCGCGCTGGCGCCTCGGCGATCCGTCGCAGGGCGGCCTGGCCGCGAAACTCAGGCTTCTCGAGCCGGATCACCCGATCCAGGTTGACCTCGTAGGGATCCGTCTCACCGACCAGATAGTCGCGATCGATGAAGATCAACCCCGACTCCTGACGCAGCGTCTCGACCGCGTCCAGCCCGTAGGGCCGCACCCGGCCGGTCTCCAGCACCGCCGTCCACAGCCGCTCCGCCGACTGCGCCCGGCAGTACAGCTCGTAGCCAAGCTCGCCCGAGTAGCCGCAGCGGGCCACCCAGACCGGCTCGCCGGCCACGTCGACCGGCTCCGGCGTGCACTGGTAGTAGCGCAGCGAGGCGAGGTCGTGCGTGGTCAGTGACTGCAGCACGCTGCGCGACTCGGGCCCCTGAAGCTGCACGTTGGGCGCATCGGCGGTGATGTTTCGGATCTCGAACTCGAGCCCGTCGGCCGCCTCGCAGAGGGCGTCGCCGTCCGAGGGCACAGCCGTGATCACCCAGCAGCTGTCGGCGGCCAGCGCGAACACCGTGCCGTCGCCGAGCATCCGCCCATCGTCGTCGCAGAAGGCGCCGTAGCGCACCTGGCCCGGGCGTAGCGAGCGCATGTCATTGGTGAAGAAGCGGTCGGCCGCGGTCAGCGCCTGCGGCCCGGTCAGCAGCCACTTCTGGAGCGGCGACTTGTCCCAGATCCCGCAGCCGGTGCGCACGGCGCGATGCTCCGAGGCCGGGTCGTCTCCGAAGCCCGCGATCCACTCCCAGCCCCGCCACTGGGCGAAACGCGCGCCGGGGATGGCCCGCTGCACGGCGTCGAACGCGGTGCGTGTCAGCGTTGCTCCCCCCATTACGGCCGAGTGTACGCCACAATACGAGCATGCCGCCGACCGGGAAACCCGCCGAGCGCCGCCTGGAGGCGGTCGAACGCGCGCTACGGGTGCTGGACGCGTTCCTCGAGCAGCCGGGCGAGGTGGGCACCAACGAGCTGTCGCGGCGCACCGGCATCAACGCCAGCACCGTCTCGCGGCTTCTCTCGACGCTGGTCGCCGGCGGCTACGTCGAGCACCTGCCCGAGTCCGGTCGCTACCGGCTGGGGCCGCACCTGATCCGGCTCGCCAACCACATGATGTCCAGCCTCGACCTGCGCACGCTCGCCCGGCCGCACCTGGTCGCACTGGAAGCGGCGACCGGCGAGACGGCGACGCTCTCGGTCGCGGGCGGCCGCGATGCGGTCACGGTCGACTTCGTCGCCAGCCATCAGACGGTCGCCAGCGTCGCCCGCGTCGGCCGTCCCAGCGTCGCTCACGCCACCGCCACCGGCAAGGTGATGCTGGCCTACGCCCCGGGGGCGGCGGCGGGCGCGCCGCTCGAGAGCTTCACCAACCGCACGGTCACGGATGCGCGGGATCTGAAGCGCGAGATCGACGAGGTGCGGTCGACCGGGTGGGCGCAGGCGGTGAAGGAGCGCGAGCCGGATCTGAACGCGATCGCGGCGCCCGTGTTCGGGGCGGACGGCGCGCTGGTGGCGATCCTGGGCGTGCAGGGTCCGGCCGAACGGTTTGGCCGCAAGAAGCGCGAGGCGGCCCTCGCCCACCTGCGCGAGAACGCGCGTGCACTGTCGGTGGGGCTGGGTTACAATGGGCACATCCCGTTGTGAAATGCCATTGCCGGTAAGGAAATAGGAGGCCAAAATCCATGTCACTGCCCCGATCAGCCAAGTATCTCGTAATCGGAGCCGGCATTCACGGCCTCTCCAGCGCCTGGCACCTGGCGAAGGAGCAGCGGGCGGCCGGTGAGCAGCCGGACGTGCTGGTGATCGACAAGACCGGGGTGGGTGCGGGCGCTTCGGGCATCGCCTGCGGCGTCGTTCGCAACAACTACTACCAGCCCGCCATGAGCGAGCTGATGGCGGCGAACGTCGAGGTCTGGGAGCAGGACCCGGCAGCCTTCAGCTACCACGCGGTGGGCTACATGGCGCTGGGCGCCGAGCGCCAGGTCGGCGACCTGACCGAGGTGCACGAGCGCCAGCAGAACATCGGCTATCCCTCGCAGCTGATCGTCGGCGAGCGCGAGGTGCGCGAGTACATGACCGAGCTGTTTCCCGACTGGCGCGCCCAGGGCGTGCACGTCTGCCTGCACGAGGAGAAGGGCGGCTACGCCAACAACATGGCCTCGCTGCACGGCCTGGCCGCCAAGGCCAAGCAGGCCGGCGCCCGGCTGGTCGACGGCGTGCGCGTGACCGGCTTCGAGATGGACGACACCGGGACGGTGACGCTGGTGCACACCGACCAGGGCGACATCGCCGTCGAGCAGGTTGTGGTCGGCGTCGGCCCCTGGGTCGAGGAGATCTGGACGATGCTCGGTCTGCCGAACACGCTGGACGTGCGCACGCCGCAGGGCGAGGTGCATCGCGACCAGGAGATGTGGACGTACTGGTACCTGCAAGAGGGCGAGATCGATGTCGATCCCAAGCTGCTCTCGCTGCAGGACGGCTCGATGCCGCCGGTGTTGCACGTCGACTCCGACGCGCCGCTGTATGACGACGACGGCAAGCTGATCACCGACGAGTTCTGGGGCAACTACTTCAAGCAGGATCTGCACGGCGTGCAGGGTGGCGCGGCGCCCGTGATCGTCGGGCACGAGTTCACCGTCGACCCGTATCCCACCGCCTCGGTCGAGCCGGCCTTCGCCGACATGTGGTGCGCCTCACTGTCTCACTGCATGAAGCGGTTCGAGGGCAAGCGCGCCACCTACAAGAACATCCGCTCGGGCGGCGTCGGCTGCTTCACCGTCGACAGCTTCCCGGTGTTCGACTACATGCGGCCCAACGTCTACGTGATCGCCGACTCGAACCATGGCTACAAGATGATCGGCGTTGGCCGCGAGGTGGCGAAGGTGATGACCGGCGGCCACTCGACCGTGCTCTCGCCGTTCCGCTACGAGCGGTTCGCGACCGGCGACCTGCACCCCGTCTCGAACAGCCCCTACCCCTGGTCGTAGACGGGTGAGCTGATGGCGAACGAGATCTCGGCGGGCGGCGTGGCGGTGCGGCGAATGCGGGGGCGCTGGTGGTTCGCGGTGATCGAGCCGACCGGGCGGCCGGGAGTGGTCGCGTTGCCGAAAGGGCTGATCGACAAGGGCGAGAGCGCCGAGGCAACCGCGGTGCGCGAGCTGGCCGAGGAGACAGGCGTCAGCTGCACCATCGAGGGCCGGCTGGACGACGTCCGCTACGTGTACACCCGAGACGGCCGGCGGATCTTCAAGATCGTCGTGTTCTTCCTGCTGCGCTATCGCTCCGGCCGGATCGGCCGCATCGAGCCGGCCATGCGGCTGGAGGTGGCATGGGCGCGCTGGCTTCCGCTGGTCGAGTGGCGGCAGCTCAGCTACCGCGGCGAGCGCGACGTCGCCCGCAAGGCGGCCGAGCTGCTCGGGGCGTGACCGTGCCGGGAACCCGCATGGCGTCTGACCCCCAACCCGAGTTCGCAGCCAGAATCACGCCGGCACGTGCCTCGCAATGGAAGCGCCCGCCGGGCCGTGGCGGACGCTCCCGGGGTCGGAGCCTTGCGCCCTTCTGCGGGGGGCGCCGCGCGAGTTTACAACATCTGACCCAAATTGCCAGGGCCGGTGAAACGCTCAGTGAGCGGGTGGCTGCCAGCCCTCCATCACGGGCGGCGACCAGTCGGCTCCCACGGTGCGCGAGCCGGCCACCCACGGGCCGAGCTCGGGCTGGGGGAACTTGCAGTGCTTCTCCTTCAGCTGGATTCCGTAGCTGTTTCCGGACTGCAGGTGCTTGATCAGCACCTTGCGGGCGATCTCGTTCTCCTGGCCCTCCGGAATCGGGAAGTACAGCTTCAGGAACGAGTTCGAGTAGCGATCGAAGACGGCCGGTATGCCGTCCTCCATCAGCAGCTCGACGTCCTCGAGCCAGTTGATGTCGTCGCCCGGCGTGGCGGCCATCAGATCGACGTCCGCCACCAGGCTGACATCCTCCTGGTAGGGGAAGCGGTGACCGGACAGGTATTCGGCATCGATGCCGGTGGTGGTCTTATCGGGCTCTTTGGTCACGGTAGCTCCTAGTCTCCAGCAGCCTGCAGCGGGGTCGGGGCGTCGTCATGCGTCAGCACGT
>JAWVEC010000300.1:0-8642 GCA_033856975.1 Gaiellales bacterium | reverse complement strand
GGCCAGGATCCGATGGCCGTGATCCGCTGGAAGGACATCTACCAGGATCTGGAACAGGCCGTCGACGGCTGCGAGACGGCGGCGCACGTGCTCGAGAGCGTGTACCTCAAGAACCGATGAACGACGTGCTGGTGTGGGTGGTGGTTGCGACCGCGCTTGGTTTCGACTTCACAAACGGCTTTCACGACACCGCCAACGCCGTCGCCACGACGGTGTCCACCCGCGCACTCAGCCCCCGCATCGCCGTGCTGATCGCCGCGTCCATGAACCTGCTGGGCGCGCTGGTGTGGACGGCTGTGGCCAAGAACGTGGCCAGCGGCCTGATCGACGCCAACCTGGCCACCCAGCGGCTGCTGCTGGCGGCGCTGATCGGCGCCATCATCTGGAACCTGGCCACCTGGTACCTGGGCCTGCCGTCATCCTCGTCCCACGCACTGGTGGGCGGCCTGGTTGGGGCGGCGCTGGCCGCCAACGGCAGCAACGGCGTGCAGTGGCACGGCATCTGGAAGAAGGTTGCGGTGCCGGCGCTCGAGAGCCCCGTGATCGGCTTCTTCATCGCGGGCGCCCTGATCCTGGCCATATTGTGGGGCTGTCGCCGCATGCGGCCGGCGCCGCTCAACCGCGGATTCCGGTACGCGCAGATCGCGTCGGGGAGCCTGATGGCGTTCCTGCACGGAACCAACGACGCCCAGAAGACGATGGGCGTGATCACGCTGGCGCTCGTCACCAACGGCACCATCTCGGGCACGCCCGACAATTTTGAGATCCCGTGGGAGGTGAAGGTGGCGGCCGGCCTCGCCCTGGCGGCCGGCACGTACATCGGCGGCTGGCGGATCATGCGCACGATGGGCAGCCGCATCTTCAAGATCGAGCCGGCCCAGGGCTTCGCTGCACAGACGACCGCCAGCCTGGTGCTGTGGTACACGGCGCGGGCCGGCTTCCCGGTCTCCACGACCCAGGTGATCTCGGGCTCGGTGCTGGGCGTCGGCGCGGCCACCAACCCGTCCGGCGTGCGCTGGGGGATCGCCGCCAACATCCTGCTCGCGTGGCTGCTGACGTTGCCGGCGGCGGCGTTGATGGCCGCCATCGTCTACGTCCTGATCGGGCCCGTGACGTAGATGGTTGACGTCGAGCTGACACCGGTCGCGCCGTATGACCTGCGCGGCTCGCTGGGCTCGCCCGACCCCACCCGTCGCGCCGCCGGCGGTGTGCTCTCGCTGGCCTACCCGACCCCGGCCGGAGCGGCTGTCGCCGCCGTCTGGCAGCGCCACGACGGCACGGTCTGCGCCCGCATCCGGGCGCCGCACGAGCCGTCGGCCCACGACCGGCTGGTCGAGATGCTGGGCGTGCGCCTCGATACCAGACCGTTTCTGGCCATGGCAGCGTCCGATCCGCTGCTCGCTCCGCTCTCGATGCGGCAGCGCGGCAAGCGGCGGCTGCTGCTCAGCACCCCGCTGCACGCGCTGATCCGGGCCGTCTGCGGGCAGCTGATTCGCTCGTCCGAGGCGGCCCGGATCGAGCGGCGGATCCTGCGCGAGCTGGGCTCGCCGCATGGCGAGTTCACGCTCGCTCCCGACGCGGCGAGGCTCGCGGCCGCGCAGCCGGCGATCCTGGAGCGGGCGGGGCTGTCACCGCGGCGGGCGGTGGTGCTGAGCCGGGCGGCGCGGCGACTCAAGCTGGACGCGCTGGGCCACGAGCCGTCGCAGAGGGCGCGGCTGCGGGTGCTGCGCGAGCCCGGCCTCGGTCGCTGGTCGGCCGGGGTGCTGATGATGGACGGCTTTGGCCGCCACGAGCTGGGACTGTCCGGCGATCTGGGCCTGGTGCGGCTGGCGGACGCGCTGGGCGTCGATGAGCCGTCCCTGCTCGATCGCTACGGCGAGTGGCAGGGCATGGCCTCGCTGTGGCTGCTCAGCCACCCGCTGGCCGCTCGCCACGCCGGCGCCCGCCGTGAGGCTCAGCCAAGCCCCCCGGTAGACTCCATCCAGTGGTCAAATGGCTGCCCAACGCGCTGACGGCCGGCCGGCTGGTGGCGGTGGTGCCCTTCACCGTCCTGCTGGCACGGGCCGACAACGCCCTCAGCACGTGGGCGGCGGTGCTGTTCGCCGTCGCGTCGGCGACCGACTTCCTGGACGGCTACCTGGCCCGGCACGCCCATGCGCAGAGCCGTTTCGGGCGCATCGTCGATCCGCTCGCCGATCGGCTGCTGATCAACCTGGCGCTGATCCTGCTGGTCTATCACCAGCGCATCGAGTGGTGGCTGGCGGCGCCGGTGCTGCTGCGTGACGCGCTGCTGGCGGCGCTGTTTCGGGCGCGACACGAGGCAACCGAGGTTCACGTCAACCTGGTCGGCAAGTCGGCCACGGCCGCCATCATGCTGTCGGTGTTCCTGCTGATGATCGTCGATCGCGACTGGCCGAAGGCGGTCTACGCGCTCGGCGTCCTGCTGTCGGTGCTGGCAGCGGCCCGCTACATCAAACAGCCGCAGGGAGGTCTCGAATCAAAGCCGTCGTGATGGCGGGCGGTGAAGGCACGCGCCTTCGCCCCCTGACCTCGAACCAGCCCAAGCCGATGGTGCCGATCGTCGGCAAGCCGTGCATGGAGCACATCATCGAGCTGCTGCGCCGGCACGGGATGGACGAGATCGTGGTCACTGTCGCCTACCTGCCGCAGGTGATCCGGGGCTACTTCGGTGACGGCGAGTCGCTGGGAGTCAGCCTCCACTACTCGGTCGAGGAGACGCCGCTGGGCACCGCCGGCAGCGTCAAGCACGCCGAGGCGCTGCTCGACGAGACGTTCGTCGTGATCTCGGGCGATGCGCTGTGCGACTTCGACCTGACCGAGGTCGTGCGCATGCACAAGAAGAGCGGCGCGGTGGCCACGCTGGCGCTGAAGTCGGTCGAGAACCCGCTCGAGTTCGGGGTGGTGATCATCGACGAGGACGGCCGCATCGAGCGCTTCCTCGAGAAGCCGTCCTGGGGCCAGGTGTTCTCGGACACGATCAACACCGGCGTCTACGTGCTCGAGCCCGAGGTGCTGAAGGGCATCCCGAAAGGCGAGCCATACGACTTCTCCAAGCAGCTGTTCCCGGCGCTTTTGTCGCGCGGCAAGCCGCTGTACGGGCACGTCGTGAAGGACAGCTACTGGCAGGACATCGGCAACCTCGACCAGTACCAACAGGCCAACTTCGACGCCCTGGACGGCCGCGTGCAGCTCGAGCTGCCCGGCATCCGGCTGCGCGAGAACGTCTACCTGGGAGACGGCGTCCAGCTGCCCGAGCTGGGCCAGATCGAGGGGCCGGCCTTCGTCGGCAACTTCGCCAAGATCGAGCCCGGCGCCCGCATCGGCGCCTACACCGTGCTGGGCCAGAACGCGGTCGTCAAGGAGGGCGTTCAGATCTCGCGCAGCATCGTCGACTCCGGCGCGTATCTGGGCCAGAGCGCCCGCATCGAGGGCGCGATCCTGGGCAAGCGGGTCGATGTCCGCGCCCACGCGGTGGTCAACGAGGGCGTCGCGATCGGCGATGAGTGCTCGGTCGGCTCGCAGTCGGTGCTGGCGCCGGGTGTCAAGGTGTATCCGTTCAAGACGATCGAGGCCGGCGCCAACATCCAGTCCAACCTGATCTGGGAGTCGCGCGGCATCACCACCCTGTTCGGGCGCGACGACGTCAGTGGGCTGGTCAACGTGGACATCACGCCGGACGTGGCCGCGCGGCTGGCGATGGCATACGGCACCACCCTCGCCCGCGGTGCCCGGGTGGTGACGAGCCGCGACGCCCATCCGGCCGCACGCATGATCAAGCGGGCGATGATGTCGGGGCTGGCTGCGACCGGCGTGAACGTGTCCGACCTGCGGGTGGCGATGCCGACCGTCAACCGCCATCAGCTCAAGATCGACGAGCGCGCGGGCGGCCTGCACATCCACATCGCGGCCGAAGACGCCGAGCTGATCCGGATCCGTTTCTTCGAGGCGCCGGGCATGCTCGTGTCGGAGGCGACGCTGAAGTCGATCGAGCGCGCCTACTCGCGACAGGAGTTCCGCCGCGTCTCGGCGGCTGAGATCGGCCGCCTCTCCTACCCGTCACGGGCGACCGAGACGTACGCTCAGGACCTGCTGCAGACGCTGGACGTGCCGGCGATCCGCCGCCGCGGCTTCCGGCTGGTGCTGAACTACTCGCACTCGCCGGCCTCGCTGGTGGTGCCCTCGCTGATCGGCGAGCTGGGGGTGGAGCTGATCGCGATCAACGCCTTCCTGGATACGGCCACCGACGCCGCACCGGTCACCCGCGAGCAGAGCATGGCCGAGATGTCGCGGCTGGTGCTGGCGGTGGGCGCCGATCTTGGCGTGGTGATGGACGTGTCCGCAGAGCGAATCTGGCTGGTGGACGAGAACGGCGCCGCCATCGACCCCGAGACGACGCTGCTGCTGTTGATGCGCGAGCTGTCGGTGCAGGTCGCGACCGGCTCGCTGCTGGTGCCGATCACCGAGACCGGGGGAGTGGAGCAGGTGGTGAACGGGGCCGGGGGGCGGGTCGAGCGCACCCAGTCGTCGCTGCACGCGCTGCTCTCGGCCGCCACCGAGGACGGGGTGCTGTTTGCCGGCGCGTCCGGCGGCGGCTATGCGTTCCCCGACTTCCTGCCGGCCTACGACGCGCTGGTATCGACCGGCAAGCTGCTGGAGATCGTTGCCCGATCCGGCAAACCGCTGTCCAAGCTGACCGCGGGGCTGCCGCGCAGCACCCTGATCCACACCGAGGCTCCCTGTCCGTGGGCGATGAAGGGCACCGCCATGCGGCTGCTGATCGAGGCGGCCAAGGGGATGGAGACCGACCACACGGACGGCGTCAAGGTGTTCGAGCCGCGCGGCTGGGTGCAGATGATCCCGGATCCGGACGCGCCCGTCTTTCACATCTACGCCGAGGGTGCGACGCGGCAGGATTCGGTCCGGCTGGAGGCGAAGTACCGCGGCATGCTCGAGCAGATCGTCTCGGCCGAGCCCGCCGAAACCCTCAACTAGTACTTGAGGAACACCTCAAGGACGGGTACACTGTTGGCAACCCCGCCGATTGGAAACCGCATGGACGTTCTGCCCGATTTCTCGACCCTTGACGATGATGAGCTGCGACGGCTGATCGATGAGCACGTGCATGAGGAGGAGGAGATCTCCTACCGCCGCCGCCTGCTGCACGGACGCATCGACATCCTCCGCGCCGAGCTGGTCGACCGCATCAAGCGCCGCCACGGCGGCGATGAGACGCTGGCCGTCGATATCGACCGGCTGACCGAGATCCTGGCTCACAAGGGGCCGCCTCCGGATCTCGAAGACAGGGCCCGTTAACAGGGTGTACTGCCCCGAGTGCGGACATCACAACCGCGAATCGGCCCGGTTCTGCGGCCGCTGCGGTGCCAGCCTGCTCGAGGCGACCGAGGGCGAGACGACGGTCACGTTCACCACGCCCACCGAGGCCGGCTCCGACAGCGGCGTGATGGAGGCGGTGGTGGAAGGTGCCACGCTGGTGATCCGGCTGGGTGGCGGCCGCGCCGGCGACCAGTTCCCGGTCCGCGCCGACCGCACCACGATCGGCCGCGCGCCGCAGTCGGACGTGTTTCTCGATGACGTGACGGTGTCACGGGAGCACGCGGTGCTGGAACAGCGCCCGGACGGCATCCACATCCTCGATCTGAGCAGCCTCAACGGCACATACGTCAACCGCGAGCGGGTCGAGGATGCCCTGCTCGCCGACGGCGACGAGCTGCAGGTCGGCAAGTATCGCCTCACGTTCATTGCGAACTGATGGCCGCCGAGCCCAACACCCCGCCCTCAAACCTCACCATCGGTGCCGTCTGCCGCATGCTGGGGGAGGAGTTCGACGACATCTCGATCTCCAAGATCCGCTTCCTGGAGGATCAGAAGCTGATCTCGCCGCGCCGCACCCAGGGCGGCTACCGGCTGTTCAGCACCGATGACGTCGAGCGGCTGCGGGCGATCCTGCGCATGCAGCGGGACGAGTTCCTGCCGCTGGCGGTGATCCGCGACCTGCTCACGCAGGGCGCCTCGCGGCCCAGCGGCACACGCCGCCGGCGAGCGCGGGCGCTGGCCCAGGCCGACCGGCGGCTGACGCGCGAGGAGCTCGCCACCGAGACGGACGTCGACCTGCGCTTCATCCAGGAGCTGGAGGAGTACCAGCTGCTCGAGGGCCGGCGCACGGCGCTGGGGAAGCCGTACACGCGCACCGACGTCGAGATCGTCGGGCTGTGCCAGCGGCTGGCCCGCTACGGGGTCGCGGCGCGGCATCTGAAGGCGTTCCGCTCGGCGGTCGGCCGCGAGGCGGGTCTGCTGGAACAGATCCTGGCGCCGTCCCTGCGGTCGTCCAACCCCGACCGGCGCGAGGCGGGACTTGAGGAGCTGGAGGCGCTGGCCGAGCTGACCAGCGACCTGACGCACCTGCTCCTGGTGCGCGACCTGCGGCGCGACTCGATCTGAGCCGCTACTCGCTGTCGTAGGTGACGAGCGAGTGGACGGCGTAGGGGTAGAGCCTGTCCCGGCCGCCCAGAAACAGCAGCTCGACCACAAACGCCAGGCCGACCACCTCGGCGCCGAGCTGCTCGATCAGGTCGATCTTGGCCTTCGCCGTTCCGCCGGTCGCGAGCAGATCGTCATGCACCAGCACCCGCGCCCCCTTGGGAACGGCGTCGACGTGCATCTCGAGCGCATCGAACCCGTACTCCAGCGCATACTTGGCGCCCACCGTCAGATACGGCAGCTTGCCCGGCTTGCGCGCGGCCACGAAGCCGCATCCCAGCCGGTATGCCAGTGCCGAGCCGAGGATGAAGCCGCGCGCCTCCGCCCCGACCACGTAGTCGATCTTGCGCGGCTCGGCCCACTCGGCCAGCAGCTCGACGGCCGTGCGCAGAGCCGCGGCGTCCGCCAGCAGCGGCATGATGTCCTTGAACACGATGCCCGGCTTGGGAAAATCGGGTATATCGCGGATCGCGCCGCGCAGGTCGGAGGCATCCATGCAGCGGCGATTGTAGCCGGGTGGGCTCTAATCCGGATCGACGTCTCGGCCGATAACAGGAGAGACCATGTATGACGTGATACGAGCCAGCTATCAGTTCCACTGCCCGCTGCATCCGCACGGGGAGCTGCACGCCGTCGCCCTGTCGCGGTTTCGCAGCATCGAGCGGCTGCCCGGCGCGGCGCACCCCGCCGTGTTCCGCGTCACCTACCGCTGCGACTGCGGTGACGACCACGTCGGCCTGGTGTCGCACGACGACCTCGACTACGCGCCGATCGGCGCGGCGCAGGTCACCTTCCGCAACCTGCTGACCGGGCGCACCGAGCCGGTCGGCGGAGAGCTGCTCGACCTGGCCCGCAGCCAGGTGCAGCAGGGCAACTGGCCCTGGCAGCTGTACTGCGGCCGCGAGGCGAAGCTGAAGCCCGTCTTCCCGTCGAGCCTGACGATGGTGTGCCCGGCCGAGAGCGAGCTTGTCGGCGTCGCCATGCGCTGCCCGAGCTGCGGAGAGCTGTCGCTGAACGTCGTCTCCGAGAGCCACCTCGACGTCCCGTTCTACCACGACCCCGTGGTGCGGCTGATCGACCGCCCGTTCGGCGATCGCCGCGACCTGACGCTGGACTCGTTCCACGACCAGCTCTGGTCGGCGGGGTTCGACGCGGCGCGCGCTTCTCTTTAGCGGCGCGCGCGGGCTGACCCCGCCTCGAGCGCAACTGGCCGCTCGGACGGCCTCTGCCGCTGTCGGGCAGAGCCCTGAGGACAGCCGCGGGTGGCGCCGCTGGCGCCCCGCGCGAATCGTTAACGCGCCAGCCTGAGCGGCGGCTCGATCAGGTCCGCGGCCGTCACGACCTGATCACGCCCGAGCCGCTTCGCCTCATACAGCGCCTTGTCGGCCAGCTCGAACAGCTCCTCTGGATCACGGGCATCGACCGGGAAGGTGGCGACACCGGCGCTGGCGCTGATGCCGGGCGCGAAGTCGCGGCGCGAGGTGGGGGCGGGGGTGAGATCCGCGATCGCGCGCCGCATGCGCTCCGCCATGATCACGCCGTCGCCGGTGCGGCCGGGCACCAGCACCGCGAACTCCTCGCCGCCGAAGCGGGCGGCGATGTCGGCGTCGCGCTTCTCGCGCGCGATGGCCTGGCCGACACCGTGCAGCAGCTGGTTGCCGGCGCCGTGACCATGGCGGTCGTTGTAGGCCTTGAAGCGGTCGAGATCGAGCATCACCAGGGTGACGCAGCCGCCATAGCGGCGCACCCGCGCCAGCTCGTCACGCAGCGCTTGAGAGAAGAAGTCGTAGTTGCGCAGCCCGGTCAGGCGATCGGTGAAGGAGCGCGCCGCCAGACGGCGGCTGTTACGTCCACGGCGGGCGTGCAGAAGGCCGTTGGCGGCCGCCGCCACGATCAGACATGCGCGCACGCTCCAGGGCAGCGGCAGCAGCGCTGAGCCGGCCGCGACGGCGATCGCTCCGATCGGGCCGGTGGCGGCCGCCACCGTGACCGCCAACACCGCCAGCGTCGGCCTCAGCGCCGCGGGCGCGAGCCACGCGGCGGCGAACCCGCCCACGGACAGCAGCACCGCGACGATGCGCATCCGTGCTCGCTCACCGGTGCTCGTCACACGGCCAATCTAG
>JAWVEC010000299.1:0-5822 GCA_033856975.1 Gaiellales bacterium | reverse complement strand
CCGAGGTCGACGATCCAGTCGGCCTGCTTGATCACGTCGAGGTTGTGCTCGATCACCAAGACGGTATTGCCGGCATCGGCAAGCCGCTGCAGCACCACCAAGAGCTTCTCGACGTCGTAGACGTGAAGACCTGTGGTCGGCTCGTCGAGGATGTAGAGCGTGCGGCCGGTCGCGACCTTGGAGAGCTCGGTGGCCAGCTTGACCCGCTGCGCCTCTCCACCGGAGAGCGTGGTCGCAGGCTGCCCCAGCCGCATGTAGTCGAGGCCGACGTCATGCAGCGTCTGCAATCGCCGGCGCAGCTTGGGGATCTTGGAAAAGAACTCGAGCGCCTCCTCGATCGGCATGTCAAGCACGTCGGCGATCGACTTGCCCTTGAACTTGACCTCGAGCGTCTCCCGGTTGTAGCGGCGTCCCTGGCACAGCTCGCAGTTGATGTAGACGTCGGGGAGGAAGTGCATCTCGATCTTGATCGTGCCGTCGCCGCGGCACGTCTCGCATCGCCCGCCCTTGACGTTGAACGAGAACCGGCCCGGCTTGTAGCCGCGCGTCTTGGAGTCGACCGTCTGCGCATACAGCGCCCGGATGTGATCGAACAGGCCGGTGTAGGTGGCCGGATTCGAGCGCGGCGTGCGGCCGATCGGCGACTGGTCGATGTCGATCACCTTGTCGAACGCCTCGATGCCGTGCACCGAGCGGTGCGCGCCCGGCTTGACCCGGCTGCGCGTGACCCGGTTGAGCAGCGCCTTGTAGATCACCTCGTTGACCAGCGTGCTCTTGCCGGAGCCGGAGACGCCGGTCACGCAGATGAACTTGCCCACCGGCAGATCGACGTCGATCTGCTTCAAGTTGTGCTCGGCCGCGCCGTGCACGCCGAACCAGCCGGAATCGTGCAGTCGGCGGTCGTGTACCGGGATCGAGCGGCGTCCGGACAGGTAGGCACCGGTGATCGACTCCTCGGCCGCCATCACCTCGTCGGCCGTGCCCTCCGCCACCACCCGGCCGCCGTGCTCGCCGGCGCCGGGGCCCATGTCGACGATGTGATCGGCGGCCCGCATCGTCTCCTCGTCGTGCTCCACCACGATCACGGTGTTGCCCAGGTCGCGCAGCCGCATCAGGGTCGCCAGCAGGCGAGCGTTGTCTCGCTGGTGAAGCCCGATCGAGGGCTCGTCGAGGATGTACAACACGCCCATCAGGCTGGAGCCGATCTGGGTCGCCAGCCGGATCCGCTGCGCCTCGCCGCCGGACAGGGTGGCGGCCGCCCGGTCGAGGCTGAGATAGCCGACGCCGACGTTCTCCAGGAAGCTGAGCCGCTCGTTGATCTCCTTCAGGATGCGAGCGCCGATCGCGCGCTCGGTCTCGCTCAGCTCGAGCTGCGACACGAACGTGATCGCGCTCTCGACCGACTGGTTGGTGAGCTGCGAGATGTTCAGGCCGCCGACGGTCACGGCCAGGCTCGTGTCCCGTAGCCGGGCGCCCTTGCACTGGGGACACGGCTTCAGCGTCATGTACTCCTCGATGCGCTCCTTCTGAAGCGCGGAGTCGGTCTCGCGGTAGCGGCGCTCGAGCCCAGGCACGATGCCCTCGAAGGCGAGCATGTAGCTGCGCTTGCGGCCCATCCGGTTGCGGTAGGAGACGTACAGCTTCTCGCCATCTGTACCGCGCAGGAACAGGTCGCGCTCGCGTTCGGTGAGATCCTGCCAGGGCGTGTCGAGATCGATCTCGTAGCGCTCGGCGATGGCCTGGATCACCTGCTCGTAGAAGTTCGAGTTGATCACCGTCCAGGGCACCAGCGCGCCCTGCCCGATCGAGAGCGATGGATCGGGCACGATCAGCTCGGGATCGATCTCGCGCTGTGTGCCGAGCCCCGTGCAGCGCGGGCAGGCCCCGTGCGGCGAGTTGAACGAGAAGATGCGCGGCGCCAGCTCGGGCAGCGAGATGCCGTCGTCGGGACAGGCGAACTTCTCCGAGTAGGTGCGCACCGGGCCATCGACCTCGGCGATCTCGATCAGCCCTTCGGCCAGCCGCAGCGCGGTCTCGATCGAGTCGTTCAGGCGGGGGCGCAGGCCCGGCTTCAGCACCAGCCGATCGACCACCACCGAGATCGTGTGCCGGATCTGTTTGTCGAGCGCCGGCGGCTGCTCGAGCAGGTGCTGCTCGCCATCGATCTTGACGCGCGTGTAGCCATCGCTGCGAAGCTGCTCGAGCAGGTCGCGGAACTCGCCCTTGCGGCCCCGCACGATCGGCGCGTCGACCGTGAACCGCGCCCCGTCCGGCATCGCCAGCACCTGGTCGACGATCTGTTCCGCCGACTGGCCCGACACCGGCTTTCCGCACTTGGGACAGTGCGGGCGCCCGGCGCGCGCATAGAGCAGGCGCAGGTAGTCGTAGATCTCGGTCACGGTGCCGACCGTCGAGCGCGGGTTGCGGGTGGTCGTCTTCTGGTCGATCGAGATCGCGGGCGACAGCCCGTCGATCGAATCGACGTCCGGCTTGTCCATCTGGCCCAGGAACTGGCGGGCATACGCGGACAGCGACTCGACGTAGCGCCGCTGACCCTCCGCGTAGAGCGTGTCGAAGGCAAGGCTCGACTTGCCCGAGCCCGACAGGCCGGTGATGACGACCAGGCGATCGCGCGGAAGCGTGACCGTGACGTCCCTCAAGTTATGTTCCCGGGCGCCCCGGATCACGATCTCGTCGCTTGCCACGAACCCCCCAGAGTCGGCTTGAACAAGCGGAAACGACTCTGATTCTAGCAGCCTGTCAGGTGGCGAACGCATGTTCGGTGTAGCCTACCACCGCGCGCCGACGGACTAGATGGTTGCTGCCCGATCGCGGCCACGGGCCGGCATCGCTCGCGCGGGGCGTGCCGCCGGCTGCTCGAGGCCCAGCAGGAGGGCGAACACGAGGTCGGGGTGCGGCAGCCGGCGCAATCCCAGCAGCGGCCCGCGACGGCCGCCGGCGGTAACGATCACGCTGCCGTAACGGAGCAGCCGGCCGGAGCCCGAGACGTGGATCTGGAGGTCGTTCAGCGCCTGCAGCGTCACGGAGCTGACGCGCCTCGACATCGTTCCCGAGGTCATCAGGACGCGCCGGTCGGTCACGATCAGACGGCGGGCGTTCCACCGCATCACCCGCCGCAGCAGGCCGAACAGCGAGATCGAGACGACGATGCCGGCCAGGATCGCGGCCACCCAGCGAAGCGGCGACGGCGTCGGGGATCCGGCCAGCTCATATGCGCCGCCGCCGAACAGCGCCACGGCCAGCGTCGTTCGGGCGAACGGCCGCAACAGCACCACGCCGTGCTCGCGCGTGACGAGATGGACGCGCTCGGTGGGGGTGACGAGGCGGTCGAGACGCATGGACAGGGTGAGTTCTCGCGCGGCCCCGGGAGTCCTGCCAGGACGGTCAGCCGCCGCGCCGGCGCGAGTAGTAGGCGCGCGACTTCGCGCGGCTGCCGCACACCGCCATGTCGCACCACGCCCCGGAGCGGTTGCGGGTGCTGTCGTAGAAGGCCCACCGGCAGGCCGGATTGCGGCACGTCTTCAGCCGCGTCCAGTCGCCGCTTCCCACCGCGGCCACCACGATCCCGATCAGGCGGCCGAGGGCGCCACCCACGCCGGCCGCGCGCGGCGCCAGCGCCACCGTGCCGCCCGGCTCGAAGTGCGGCCGAAGGCCGCTGGCCTCCGACAGCGCATCGAGCGTGGCGCAGGCCGCGTCCGAGGGCACGCGCCCGGTGTTTGCACCCGCCAGGTCGCGCAGCGCCTCGCGCACCGCGACCGCGACCACCAGGTCGCCGTCGCCCACATCGCCCGAGACGGCCAGCAGGTCGTGGCCGACCAGCCAGCGGCGCAGGTCATCCGGCAGGTCGAGGTCGTCATCGCCGCGATCGAGCCGGGCCGTGTTGATGAAGGCGCGCACCAGCTCCAGATCGCCCGGAGCGGTGGTCCGCTTCCCGCTCGCTCTCACCACCAAATCACCATCGCTGGTCAACCTTACCAGCTCAGGCGATACGCCGGTGAGAGATTGGATCTACGCCCGCACCATCTCGAGGTCGCGGCGAAGCTCCTTGATCTCGTCCCGCAGCTTGGCCGCGTACTCGAACCGCAGCTCCACGGCGGCCGCCAGCATCTCCTCCTCCAACTCCACCACAAGCTTCTCGAGCTCCTCCTGTCCCAGCCCCTCCGTGCGGGCGCCACGGCGCCGTTTGCCGGGCACCGTCGGTGACTCCATCGAGAGGAACTCGGCGATATCCGAGACGCCCTTGCGGATCGACTGGGGCGTGATGCCGTGCTCGATGTTGTAGGCGATCTGGATGTCGCGCCGGCGGGTCGTCTCGTCGACCGCGACCCGGATCGCCTCGGTGATCTTGTCTGCGTACATCAGCACGCGTCCGTTGACGTTACGGGCGGCCCGGCCGATCGTCTGGATCAGCGCCGTCTGGCCGCGCAGGAAGCCCTCCTTGTCGGCATCCAGGATCGCTACCAGCGACACCTCGGGCAGGTCGAGCCCCTCGCGCAGCAGGTTGACGCCGACCAGCACGTCATACTCGCCCAGCCGCAGGTCGCGCACGATCCTGATCCGCTCCAGGGTGTCGATCTCGCTGTGCAGATAGCGAGTGCGGATGCCCGCCTCGAGCAGGTAGTCGGTCAGGTCCTCGGACATCTTCTTGGTAAGCGTCGTCACCAGCGTCCGCTCTCCGGCCTCGATGCGGCCGCGGATCTCGGCCATCAGGTCGTCCACCTGGCGGCGGGTGGGCCGCACCTCGACCTGAGGATCGACCAAGCCGGTCGGCCGGATGATCTGCTCGGCGATATGCGTCGACTGGCGCAGCTCGTAGGCCCCCGGCGTGGCCGAGACGAACAGCAGCTGCGGCACCCGCTCCAGGAACTCGTCGAACCGCAACGGCCGGTTGTCGAGCGCGGACGGCAGTCGGAAGCCGAACTCGACCAGCGTCTGCTTGCGCGAGCGATCGCCCTCGTACATGCCGCCGATCTGGGGCACGGTCTGGTGCGACTCGTCCACGACCACCAGATAGTCGTCGGGGAAGTAGTCGAGCAGCGTGTGGGGTGGCGTGCCCGCCTGGCGCCCCTCCAGGATCCGCGAGTAGTTCTCGATGCCGTTGCAGAACCCCATCTCGCGCAGCATCTCCATGTCGTACTCGGTGCGCGACCGCAGCCGGTGCGCCTCCAGCATCTTGCCTTCGGCCTCCAGCTCGCGCAGACGGCCGTTCAGCTCTTGGCTGATGCCGCCCACCGCCCGCTCAACCTGCTCGCGCTCCATCGCGTAGTGGGTGGCGGGATAGACCGCGAGATGGTCGAGCTTGGACAGCACCTCGCCGGTCATCGGGTCGAAGTGTGAGATCGACTCCACCTCGTCGCCGAACAGCGAGATCCTGTAGGCCGTCTCCATGTTGGCCGGCTGCACCTCGATCACGTCGCCGCGGGCGCGGAACTTGCCCCGCCCCAGCACCACGTCGTTGCGCGCGAACTGGATCGAGACCAGCTTCTCGAGGATGCGTTCGCGGGGATGCTCGTCCCCCACCGCCAGGAACAGCACCATCTCCTCGTAGCGGTCGGGCGAGCCCATCCCGTAGATGCACGAGACGGAGGCCACGATCAGCACGTCTCGGCGCGTGAACAGCGCGGCCGTGGCGGCGTGTCGCAGGCGGTCGATGTCGTCGTTGATCGAGCTGTCCTTCTCGATGTAGGTGTCCGAGGTGGGCAGGTAGGCCTCGGGCTGGTAGTAGTCGTAGTAGCTGACGAAGTACTCGACCGCGTTGTGCGGGAAGTACTCGCGGAACTCATTGCACAGCTGGGCCGCCA
>JAWVEC010000298.1:0-4150 GCA_033856975.1 Gaiellales bacterium | reverse complement strand
GCCAAGGGCATCAGCACGGCACGAGTGGTGTTCGGCCACGCGTTGCGCAACGCGTCCGTTTCCTCCGTCACCGTCCTTGGCGTGAACATCGCCTATCTCACCGGCTCCACGCTGGTCATCGAGCGGGTCTTTTCGTTGCCAGGTATCGGACAGCAGATGATCAACTCCATCCTCGGAAGGGACTTCCCCACCGTGCAGGGAATCACTTTGGTCTTCGCGATCATGGTCGTCGTGGTGAATCTGCTCACCGACGTGACGCATGCTGTGCTCGATCCCCGGGTGAAGCTGGCATGAGCACCGCGACGATCCTCGAACCCGCCCTGCCCGCGGCCGCTCCCTGGCGCCGTAGCCGGGGCCGGTGGAACGCGCCACTGGTGTCGGGCTTGATCCTGTTCGCCCTCATCGTGCTGTGTGCGGTCTGCGCTCCGTTGCTGACCAGCTACGACCCGATCCAGCAGAATCTCAACGCCGCGTTTCTCGCGCCCGGGTCACCGGGGCATCTCTTCGGCACGGACTCGCTCGGCCGCGATGTGTTGTCCCGCTTACTTTACGGGGCCCGCGTGGACCTGCAGGTCGGGGTGCTTGCTGTCGTCTCGCCGTTCGTCCTCGGCAGCCTGATCGGGCTGATCGCGGGCTGGTTCGGCGGCTGGCCCGACGCGATCATCGGGCGCGTCGTCGACATCGTTATCGCGTTTCCGTTCCTGGTACTGGTCATCGCGCTCGTCTTCGCGATGGGGCCGGGGACGTCGAGCATCTACACCGCGATCACCCTCGTCGGCTGGGTGGCCTACTGCCGCATCGTGCGCGGCCAGGTGCTGATCGCCAAGGAACAGGAATACGCCATGGCGGCCAGAGCCAGCGGCCTGCCGACCTGGCGCATCCTTCTCCGGCATCTGCTCCCGAACGTGATCCTGCAGGCGTTCCTCTTCTCGATGAGCGACATCGTGCTCACCCTGCTGGCGATCGTGACACTCGGTTTCCTCGGCCTCGGCGTGCCCCCGCCGACCCCGGACTGGGGAACGATGATCCAGGACGGGCAGCAGTTCATCTTGACCAAGTGGTATATGTCCACGATTCCGGGCCTGGCGGTAGTGCTCACCGGTCTGGCGCTGGCGCTGATCGCGGACGGCATCGTGGACAAGGCGAACCGATGACCGCCCCGTTGCTCGAGGTCCGCGACCTGAACGTGGAGATCCCGGTGCCACACGGGCGGTTGCACGCCGTCCGCGGGGTGTCGTTGTCGGTCGGCGGCGGCGAGTCGGTCGGCCTGGTCGGCGAATCCGGCTCCGGCAAGAGCCTTACGCTGCGCGCTCTGCTGGGTCTGCTGCCGCAGCCGGCGAGGATCACTTCGGGAACCGTGCTGATCGACGGCGAAGACGTCACCGGGCTCCCGGCGAAACGGTTGCGCCGCCGATTGACCGACGCCATGAGCATGGTCTTCCAGGATTCGCTGACCGCACTGAATCCTGTGCTGCGGGTGGGCGACCAGATCGCCGAGGCTCCCCGGCGCAAGCTCGGCAAATCGCGGAGCGAGGCCAAGGCGATCGCCGTCGACCTGATGGCCGAGGTCGGCATAGCCGAGCCGGAGCGTCGCTATGAGCTGTACCCGCACGAGCTGTCCGGCGGAATGCGGCAGCGGATCTGTATCGGGATCGCGCTGTCGACCAAGCCACGGCTGATCCTCGCCGACGAGCCGACCACCGCGCTCGACGTGACGATCCAGGCACAGGTCCTCGGTCTGCTGCGGCAACTCCAGCGCGAAGAGCATGTCGGGCTCCTGCTGGTCAGCCACGATCTCGCGGTGGTGAGCCAAATCTGCTTGCGGCTCTACGTCATGTACGCGGGCAAGATCGTGGAATCCGGCGCACTGCTGGACCTTGTCACCGCCCCCAGGCACCCGTACACGTTCTCCCTGCTGCGATCGGTGCCCGACCCGGACCGCCGGGTCACCCGGCTGCTCACCATCTCCGGGCAGCCACCGGACCTCACCGAAGACGTCACCGGATGCTCGTTCGCGCCCCGGTGCCCGTTCGTGCTGGACGGTTGCCGCCAGGAGGAGCCGGTGCCCGTGGCGACCGCGAGCGGCCTGAGCGCGTGCCAGCGGGTCGACACCGCGGAGAGCTGGCCCGTGATGATCACAGCGGAAGGGGCAGGTCAGCGGTAATGGCGGGAAACGAGATTCTTTCGGTCGAAGACCTGGCCCGCCATTTCACTTCGCCGGTCTCGGTCACCGACCGGCTCTTCGGCAGGAAACCCGCGGCGAACCGTGCCGTCGACGGGGTGGACTTGGTTCTGCACAAAGGAGAAACACTCGGACTGGTGGGCGAGTCCGGCTGCGGGAAGTCCACCTTGGCACGATCCCTGGTGGGTCTCCACCCGCTGACGGCGGGTGTGATCCGGTACGAGGGCGCGGAGCTGCCTGCTCGCCGGACCAGGGCCCAGCAGCGCGCCCTGCAAATGGTGTTCCAAGACCCCTACAGTTCCCTGAACCCGCGAATGACGGTCGGGCAGACGCTGTCGGAACTCCTTCGGTTCCACAAGCTGGTCCCGCGCGACGAGGTCGCCGGGCGCTGCCGCGAACTGATGCGGCTGGTCGGGCTGCCCGAGCGAGCACTGGGGCAGCGGCCACGGCAGTTCTCCGGCGGCCAGCGGCAACGCGTGGGCATCGCACGCGCCTTGGCGCTCGAGCCCAAGGTGCTGATCGCCGACGAACTGGTGTCCGCACTCGACGTTTCCGTGCAGGCCAACATCATCAACCTCCTCACTGACCTGAAGGAAACACTGGACCTGTCGGTCATCTTCGTGTCGCACAACATGGCTGTCGTCCGGCAGATCAGCGACCGGACCGCGGTGATGTACCGCGGTCGCATCGTCGAGACCGGGGACACCGACACCCTGTTCGACGATCCCGTTCACCCATACACCAGATTGCTCATCGGCTCGGTCCCCCGCCTCGTCACCACCGATGAGCCGGCCGGGACCGACAGCGGCCCTGCGGTCGCGGAGAGCGGTAGTAGAGAAGAGGTCACGATGTCCGCGGCAGCCGCCGGCACCAGCCCCTGCCGTTACCTCGACCGCTGCCCGTCCGTGGTGGCCGAGTGCGCGGCCGAACCGGAGTTGCTCCACGATCCACGTGACCCCGGCCGGTCGGCCGCCTGCGTCCATGTGCCGGCCCGCGACACCGGGGTGATCGCATGAGCGGCCCCATCGTGATCGGCAGTGAGCGCAGCGAAGCCGGGCTGCCCGCCGCTATGGAGATCCTTGCCAGCGGCGGTTCCGCGCTCGACGCGGTCGAAGCCGGGCTCCGCCGGTGCGAGGACAATGTGGACGATCACTACGTCGGGACCGGCGGCCTGCCGAACGCCCAGGGCGTGGTGGAACTGGACGCGTCCCTGATGATCGGTTCGACCAGGGCCTTCGGTGCGGTCGGTGCGGTAAAGGGCTTTCCCAACCCGATCTCGATCGCACGCGCGGTGCTGGAGCGACTGCCGCAGCACAGCCTGCTCGTCGGCGCCGGAGCCGAACTATTCGCCGAAGAGCACGGTTTCGAGCGCGCGGAACTGCTGACCGACGAGGCGAAGAAGCTGTTCCATTCGGCGCTGGCACCGTCGGTCGAATCCGTCGAAGGCGAACGGACCGCCGCACAGAAGGGCGACGCGCATTACCGCGAGACCGCGCTGGAACTGGTCAACCACTTCGCCCCGCACGACGGACCTTGGGGCACCATCAACATTCTGGCGCTGGACTCCTCGGGCGAGCTGGTCGTGGGTGTGTCCACCAGCGGCTATCCCTGGAAATACCCCGGGCGGGTTGGCGATTCCGCGTTGCCCGGCACGGGAAACTACGCCGATATGCGCCACGGAGGCGCGGCCTGTACCGGTCGCGGCGAGTTGAGCATGCGCGCGGTCGGCGCCCGCGCCATCGTCGCCGATCTCGCGCGTGGGCTGGAGCCTGCCGAAGCGTGCCTGGCAATGCTCGCCGACGCGGCGACCCTGCCCGACGAATTCCGGGCGGAATTGCGCTGCCTCGCGCTCACCCCGGACGGGCGCCACGGCGCCGCGGCGGGACAGTCCGGTTCGGTTTACGTGGTCATGTCGAAAACCTCGACGGAACCCGAGTTTCATCCAAGGAGTGTGCTGTGAAGATCTTC
>JAWVEC010000297.1:0-4515 GCA_033856975.1 Gaiellales bacterium | reverse complement strand
CTGCTCTACGCGCTCTACTTCCACCTGACATAGTGGGCCGGCCTTGCGGCCGTTGCCAGGCGCGGGGTGTTGCTGGTTGGTGCCTGGCAACGCGTAGCGGTGCCTGGCACCATCGCCCGCGGATGGGCGCTCCGCAATGAAGCTGGTGATCTGGCACGGCTACCTGCTCTCGGGCACCGGCTCGAACATCTACACGCAGCATGTCGCGCGGGCGTGGGGCAGGCTCGGGCACGACGTGCGCGTGCTTTGCCAGGAGCCGCATCCCGAGTCGTTTGACCTGGGCGCGAACGTGCGCGTGCTGCGGCCGCCGATCGGCCCGCTGCTGCCGGTGTTCGTGGTCGATCGCTACGAGGGCGTGGAGGCGCGGCACGTGGCCGAGATGTCGGATCAGGAGCTGAACCGCTATCTGGAGCTGAACGTGGCCGCGCTGGCCGAGGAGCTGCGCCGGGAGCCGGCCGCGATGGTGCTGGCAAACCACGCCATCATGGGCGGCCCGGTCGCCCAGGCGGCCTGCGGGGCGGCCACGCCCTACGCGATCAAGCTGCACGGCTCCGAGCTTGAGTACGCGATCCGCGGCCGTCCCAAGCTCGCCCGGCTGGCGCGCCCTCCGCTGGACGCCGCCGCGGCGATCTACGCCGGTTCGCAGCACATCGTGGACGTGACGGCCGAGCTGCTGGGCGATGGCGGCTACCTCGAGCGGGTCAGCATCGTGCCGCCGGGCGTCGATCTGGACGAGTTCAGCCCCCAGAACGGCTCGCGGCGGCGGCTGCTGGAGCTGCTGCGGGCGGACCGCCCGGGCGCGCACCCGGAGCGGCATCCCGATCCGGACGCCGCTCAGCGGCTGGAGCAGGTGGGGCGGTTCGTGCTCTATTTCGGCAAGCTCTTGCAGCAGAAGGGCGTGCACCTGCTGTTGGAGGCGTGGCGGACGCTGGCGGCGGAGCATCCCGACCTGACGCTGGTGGTGGTCGGGTTCGGTGCCGAACGGGCGTGGCTCGAGGCCCAGGCTGGGCCGGCCGTGGTGTTCACGGGGGCGATGGATCACGCCCAGCTGCAGGCGCTGACGCCGCTGGCGGAGGTGGTCGTGGTTCCCAGCGTGCTGCCCGAGGCCTTCGGCATGGTCGCCGCAGAGGCGGCCAGCTGCGGCGTGATGCCGGTGGTCGCCGGCCATTCCGGCCTGGCCGAGGTGGCCGCGGGGCTCGGCGATGCGGCGGTTGCCTATCAGGGCGGCGCGGCCGAGCTCGAGCAGGCGCTGCGCGGCGTGCTGGCGCTGACCGCCGAGCAGCGTCAGGCGGCGGGAGCGCGCGGCCGGCGGCGGGTGGCCGAGCGCTGGAGCTGGGAGCGGATCGCCCAGAGCCTGATTGACGGCGTGGATGTTTCGCGCGCCACGACCCCTCAAAAGGACACGCCCCAGGCCGATTAGCGCCGGTGTGAGGCTCCATGCCCGTGCGTATCGAGTCGAGGGTGCGCCCCACCGGCTCACCGCCCTCGCCGCCGCTGCCAGCAGCGGTGCGATGCTGGCCGCTCTGGCGCCGGCCGTCGCCCTGGCAGCGGTGATGGTGGCCAGCCACGCCTCGAGCGGCGACCGTCTCCGCTATGAGCTGCTGCTGTTGCTGCCGATCCTGTGGCTGGCGCTTCAGGGCAGCCGCGGCGAGCTGGCGATGGGCATCGCCGGCCTCAGCGCGGGCCTGATGCTGATGCACGCGTCCGGCCGGGGCATCTCGATGTGGACGGACGAGCTGCTGTTCGCGACGGTTGCAGCCATCGTCGGCGTGACCGTGCACCACCTGGTCGGGCGGGTTCGCCGGCAGGCAAGCGACGTCGCCATCGTCGCCAGGGTTGTGCGGGAGGTGTCGTCGGCGACAGACACCACCGGTGCCCGCGAGGTCGTCTGCGCCGCGGCGCTCGAGATCGTCGACGCGCAGCTGGCATTGATGCTGGAGCCGGACGGCGAGGGGCACCTGCGCGTCTCGGCCGCCCGCGGCAGCGACGTCGCGGTCGACACGCTGGTGCCGATCGATGGCATCGAAGCCGATCTCAGGCAGGCGCTCTCGGGTGGCCATCAGCGGTTTCTGAACGACGCGGGCGGTCCGCTTTGCTGTGCCGCGATCGGCGCCCGATCGGCGTTGCTGACGCCGGTCATGCGAGACGGTCAGCCGGCTGCGGCGCTGGTGGTGGGGTGGTCGCGCTCGGTGCGCCGGGTGACGCCGCGCATGTCCGAGCTGATCGACCTGTTCGCCGTCGAGACGGCACGTGCGATCGAACGCGGCGACCTGATCGCGACGGTGCGCGAGCATGCCGACGACCTCGAGGCGGTGGTCGAGGTCGCCCGCCGGCTGCCCCGCACCGCCGACGCGCAGTCGGCTCGCGACGCGATCTGCCAGGGCGTGCTCGAGGTCTGCGACGGCATGCTGGCGGTGCTGATGGAGCCCGACGGCGCCGGTCACCTGATCTCGACCGCGGTGGCGGGGGCTCAGGTGGAGCCGATCCGGGTCGCGCTGGACACGCCGGGGTCGGCGACCGTGGACGTGTTCCACTCGCTCGAGCCTTTCTTCGTCGCCGATCTGCGCGAGCACTCCGATGTCTCCCAGCGGGTCGTCGACGCGACCGGCGCCGTGGCCGCCCTATGGCAGCCGGTGGTGGGAGACGGCGCGCCGGTGGGCGTGCTGGTTGTGAGCTGGGAGCACCGCCTGCGGCACCTGTCCGACCGGGCGGCCGCCGTGGTGGGACTGTTCGCCGCCGAGGCGGCGGTGGCCATCGAGCGGGCCGACCTGCTTTCCCGGCTGGACGGCCTGAACCGGATGCTGGCGGTGCAGGTGGAGGCGCTGCGCGTCTCCGACCAGCTCAAGAGCGACTTCGTCTCCAGCGTCTCGCACGAGCTGCGAACGCCGCTGGCCTCGATCCTGGGCTACCTGGACGTGCTGTTGGAGGGCGAGCTGGGGGAGATGCCCGACGATCAAGCCGAGTTCCTCAGGATCGTGGACGTGAACGCGCGCCGTCTGCTGGCGCTGATCAACGACCTGCTCACGCTGTCGGGGCTCGAGAGCGGCAAGATGCTGCTGCGCCACCAGCAGGTGGACGTCCGCGACCTGCTCGATCGCCACCTGGCCGATCAGGCGGGGGCGATGCGCGAACGCGAGCTGCGGCTGGTGCGCAACGTCTCGGCCGAGCCGGTTACGGCCGAGGTCGACCCGGAGCGGATCGGCCAGGTGATCAGCAACGTGCTGGCAAACGCGATCAAGTTCACCGGCGGCGGCGGCGAGCTGCAGGTGGCGCTGCGGCGCGAGCAAAAGCAGGTCGTGTTGGAGATCAGCGACACGGGTATCGGGATATCGGCCGAGGATGCCGATCTTCTGTTCGAGCGCTTCTTTCGCGCCCGGAATGCCACCGACCACGCGGTTCCGGGTACCGGTTTGGGGCTCGCGATCTGCAAGGGAATCGTCGATGCACACGGTGGCTCGATCGCCGTGGCGAGTGAGATCGATCAGGGAACGACCGTCACCGTGTCCCTGCCGACAACCATCAAGGCCCACTAGGAGGACGTAGACCACATGGATTCGACACAAGTGAAGGTGCTCGTTGCGGACGACGAGCCGCACCTGCTCAGGCTGGTGAAGTTCCGGCTCGAGCGGGAGGGCTACGAGGTGATCACGGCCGCCGACGGCGAGGCCGCGCTGCAGATGGCCCGCGACCAGCATCCCGATCTGTGCGTGCTGGACGTGATGATGCCCAAGCGCAGCGGCTTCGACGTGCTGCGTGAGCTGCGAAGCGACGAGTCCTGCGCCGGCATGAAGGTGATCATGCTGACCGCTCGCGCCCAGGATCGCGATGTCGATGTCGGATTCTCGCTGGGTGCCGACGACTACATCACCAAGCCGTTCTCGCCCCAGGAGCTGCGGGTGCGGATCGGCGCGCACCTCAGCAAGCGCTAGGCAGCTCACAGGTCTGCGGGGGATGAGCGTTCCAGCGGCGAGAGTCGCTGGGACGCGAGCGCCCCGAGCCTAGCCCCGCGTGAGCCAGGCGTCGTAGCGCAGCGTCCAGATCGACTTGCAGCCGCCGCACGTCCGCGTGCCTTCGACGTGTGCCTCAAACGTCTTCGGGGCCAGGTGCGTCTCGATAGCTTCGATCGTTCGGCCGCAGGCGGGACAGCAGACGACCAGGAGCCGGGCGGTCTCCTCGGTCTGAGCCTTCAAGACCTGCGCCCGCCGCGCGCGCGGGTTCTCGACCACCGCAACCTGTGGCGAGAGCATTCGGACGATCTCGTTGCGGATTTTCTCGGTGTCGGCGTCGAAGTTGAGCAGGATACGGACGGCCACGCTCTCATTCTCGCGCCGCACCAGTCCGAGCAGGATGTGCTCGGTGCCGATGTAGTCGTGGCCGAGGGAGAGCGCCTCGCGCAGCGCCTGATCGAGTGCGTTCTTGGCGCTCGGCGTGAACGGGATCTGGCCGGTGGTGACCTCGTCGCCCTGACCGACGATACGCGCGACCTGGGCGCGCACCTCTTCCACCGTGATGTCG
>JAWVEC010000296.1:0-4543 GCA_033856975.1 Gaiellales bacterium | reverse complement strand
CGCGGTACCGCCGATCGCGATGCCGGCGGTGGGGCTGGCGGGGCAGGCAGTGCCGTCACCTCGGCGGATCACGACCTGGCTGACCCCGCTCGCGGGCAACGACCACGAGAGCGCGACTTGGCCCGGGGTCGCGGTGTCAGCGGCAAGCCCTGTTACTGGAGATGGTGCAGCCGACGAACCGGCGGTGCCTCCGCCGTTCGTGTCGCCCCCACCTCCGGTCACATCGGTGCTTCCGCCACCGGTGGGTTGCCGCGCGGACGATGCGCCAGGTGTGGGCGCGCTGGCGCTCTGCTGTGCGCCTCGCGCACCGCTGGTGGGATCGGGCTTGGTGGCGTTACGAACCACATGAACGGCGCTCACCAGCGTGCCGCGTTCGTCTGGCCGGATGGGCGTGTATTGCTGACGCGGCCACAGGGTGAATGCCACCCAGGCCGCTACCGCTGTCGCTGCGACGAGACCGATGCCGCGTAGCGCGGGCCGATCGGTGGTGCGCGCCCAGTAGCTGGTGGCGATGCGCTTGGCGAGCCGCCAGAACGTGGCCACGAGCCCCGCGACCGGAAGCACCAGAGCCAGCGCTTGGACGATCGCCAGCGCGACGGTTGGGTACGACCCGGCGTCGAAGGCATGCCGCGCGGAGTCCCACTGTGTGCCGAGTGACGACCATGCCGTGGCGATGATGCGCGGCGAGGTGAGCGCCATCAAGCCGAACATGAACAGCAGCACCGGCACCAGGATCACCACCCACGCGGTGACGACGACCCGCGCCCAAGTCTTCAGCTCCTGGACGCGGGGGTCGGGCTCCCGCCCAGGAATCAGGCTGGCCAGGATCGGCTTCACCCGACTGAACATGTCCGGCACGCCGGTCAGATCGCTGATGATGTAGTACCCGTCAAGCCTGAGGAATGGGAGAAACTGGTGGATGATCTCGACGTGCTGAAGCGGGATCATGATCAACAGCGGCTCGAACCCCGTGGAGAAGTAGGCGCCGGCCGTCATCAGGATGAAGATGACGTTGAAGTACACGCCGCCCAGGTCGGCGCGCAGTCTGCCGGCCTTGCCGAGACGATAGGAGTCGGTGATATCGGTGTAGAGGGCCGGCCACACGATGTAGATACCGACGCCCATGACGCCCGGCTTGGCGCCGCCGTAGCGGGTGGCGGTGGCGTGCCCGCACTCGTGGAACGCGGCCGATAGCACCACCAGGCCGAACACCATCAGCATCAGCAGTGGATCGAGCAGAATCTGACGCACCGACTGGGCGATGCCGTGGTTCACGAACAGCCAGTAATCGAGAACACCCAGTCCAGCGAGCACGCCCACCACCACCGGGGGCAGGAACAGCGGGCGAAACACCGTCGTGATCGCGCGGACGAGGCTCTCCGGGACGACAGCGGTCTTCAGCTTCAGCGCCAGCAGTGGATCGAGTCCCATCTCGGCCTGGACGTCCTGCCCCGGGGAGTCGACCACCCCAAGCGGCCGAAGCTTCTCGTCGATCAGGTACTGGAGGTCTTCCGGCGCCAGCTCACGCCCGATCTGCTGAGTAACGCGTTCGGCTATCTCGGCAATGCCGCGGTGGCCATCGATCTGTTCGGCCACCGCGTAGAGAAACTCGTGCAGCTGCACCACCTGCCCGTCTGCGCGTCGGGCGATCAGCGGCGGGCGCTTCAATCCCGAGCCTTCGAACTGGCCGATCAACTCGAGCCCGGGGGCGAGACGCGGAGGCGTTGCCGAGACCGCCGTCTCGATGCCGTCTCCGGCCGCTGATGCAGGGCTCCCGTTGCGCACTTCCTTGGGAGTACCAGTCGATCGTGGCGTCGTGGAAGAGATGTGTGCTCCCAAAGGGACCGAAAGGAAGGTGGACGGTGGAGCGACCCGGGGGTCGCCCCACCCGCGACTGCGGTCGCCTAGTTGGTCTGCGTGATCGGCGCGTTCTGAGTCGCGTCGGCGTAGGCGATCGAGTTGTCGCTGAGCACGTTGGCAGCGACAGCCGCGTTGATCGGCGCGGCGATGTTGGCGTTGATCAGGCTCATCGCAGCCTTCTCGGGCAGCGCCTCGCCGGCCAGGTCGTCGAGATCCTCACGTGTCAGCTTGCGATACTCGTCGGACATCGTTCTCCTCCTTAGTTGGTCTGGGTGATCGGGGCATCCTGGGTTGCGCTGGCATACGCCGTCGAACCGTCGGACAGAGCGTTCAGGGCCACCGCCGCGTTGATGGGCGCCGCGACGTTGGCGTTGATCAGGCTCATCGCGGCCTTCTCCGGCAGCGCCTCGCCGGCCAGCTTGTCGAGATCTTCACGCGAGAGCTTTTGAAACTCGCTCATCTACATCGTTCCTTTCGTCAGGCCATGTGCGGCCAAGTCAGTCCGGGTCAGCCGCCGGTCAGGTTGCCCTGATCGATCGGCGTCTGCTGGGTCGCGTCCGCGTAGGCGATCGAGCCATCCGACAGGACGTTCGCCGCCACGGCCGCGTTCACGGGGATCGCGATGTTGGCGTTCACCAGCGACATTGCCGCCTTCTCGGGCAACGCATCACCGGCCAACTGGTCGAGATCCTCGCGCGTCAGCTTCTTGTATTCACTCATGGTGTTCCCTCCTCTCGTTCAGGAGTCGTTTCACGGCCCGTTTCCTGACGGCCGCCTTCGCTCGCCTCGCGACGAGCTTCCCTTTCGGCGGGCAGATCAGCTTGCCCGCCTACGTTGCTCGAGATGACAACATTGACGTCGGAAACGAGCTCACCCCAACCGCCCCTCCGGCGGATCGCTGCTTGAAACCGCCGTTCGGTCATCAGCTGCCCGCGGACTGCACGTCCGTCTGGTCGGTCGAAGTCGCCGGCCCGTGCAACACCAGATTCTGTTCGACGTCCGCCTTGAACTCGATGGCAAGAGACTTCAGCTCGGCATCCATCTGCCAATCCGGCTCACCGGAGCGCGCGATCGCATTGGCCCGGTCCTGGATATCCTGCAACGCGGCTATCCCGGCTGGACTGAGCGTGGCCGACTGGGCCGTGGTCACGACATCTTGGTAGGCGAATGCGAAGCTGTCGCAGCTTGTGCAGTTGCCGTTCACCGCCACAGCGGCGTTTGCGGGCGTGACCACATTCGGACTGCCGGTCAGGATGATCGCCTGAAAAGCGACCGACACCGCTCGACAGCCGGTGCAGTCGGACGAACTCGCGCTTGCGATGTTCGCGCTGGTCGCGGCGGGCCCGCCGAATGGCGCCCACTGGACATCCGCGTGAATCGCGGTCGAGTTCCCAGCGTTCGCCGAAACTTGGACGACATGGTTCGCCCCACCGGCGGACGCCACCGACGGAGCCAGCCACATGATCGCGGTGGCCAGAACTGCGATTGCACCGGAGCGTTTCAACGGACCATCCCCCTTGGAGTCATCAAAACCTGCGAACCACAGGTTGCCCCGTTATCAACACCGGTAAACCTGGACTCCTGACGATCAGCCCGTGCCCGGCCGCTCGGCTGGGGCGGCATCGGTGTCGGGCTCGGCGGCGCCCTCCCGGGCGCCTTCCTGCGGATGTGCGGCGTTTCGGCCCTTGCCGGGAGAGGCCGAGTGCTTAGGCTCTGGCTCCCTCGCGTCGTCTTTGCCCGGTTCGTCTGCTGGTGGCATTGGGGATCCTCTCGGTCGACGTCCGGATCGTCCATGCCCGCGGCGGGTACGTCTCAATCACTGAGGCAATGCGTGATTTCAGGCTCCTGGGGTAGCAATGAGGACGTTGATCCCAAACAGGAGCCGCAGACGGTGCAGATCGATCCGCTGGATGAATATGAAGCCACGCTGCGGGAGGCCCGCGCCCGATCGGGTAACGCCGAGCCGGACGCAGACCTCGACGTAAAGGCGCGGCTGCTACGCCAGCTGACCGAGGAGCTGGCTGCCGCCGTCAACGAGGCGGCAGGGCACGCCCGGCATCGGGAGAGCTAGCGTCCGCGATCCCAGCCGTGGTCCGCTTTGACCGCACGTCATCGAGAAGTGCGGGCAGAGGGTTGTTGCCGACGGCCACCGCGGCCTCTGCCTCGAGCCGTTTGACCGAGCGTGATCTGCGGTTTCGGGGTCCGGCCCACCGCGCCGGCTGCACCCCATGCTGGGCCTGCCTGTCGGCTTCCCTCAGGATCAGTAGCTTGAAGGTCACGGCTGCATGGATGCCCGCTGCCGCTCGTGGTCTAAACGAAAGGTTGGCTGACCGGCCCACTGCTGGGCGATTCCGTGCAGCGGGATCGTGTGGCCGACAAATCAGGATTTCAAGGGCCTGCATCGCCGGAGGAGGCAACGTCGGGAGGCAGGGAGTTCGCCCGCCGTGCCAGCGCTTCATCGATGATGCCGGCCGGCAGCGAGCCCAAGCCGTCGCTCGGCCCCAGCCAGCGCAAGCGCTCGACGGCGTCGAAGAGCGGCGCATCGATCCGCAGGGTCGCGAGCGTCTTGAACAGCAATGCCAGCTCTCGCCGCTCTCCGAGCACGTTGTCGGGAAACTGCTCGATCGGGCCGTGGCGGCGAATCAGCGAGGCCGCCGTCACGCGCCCCACGCCTTTCAGTCCC
>JAWVEC010000295.1:0-12435 GCA_033856975.1 Gaiellales bacterium | reverse complement strand
AACGAGGCCGCGCTGCTGGCCGCCCGGCGCGGCCATGACGCGGTCCCCGAGCCCGATCTCACGGACGCACTCGAGCGGATCGTGCTGGGTGCCGAGCGCCAGGTGATGATGAGCGACGCCGATCGGCGCCGCACCGCCTACCACGAGGGCGGCCACGCGGTGGTCGGCATGCTCACGCCGGGTGCCGACCCGGTGCGGAAGATCTCGATCATCCCCCGCGGCGTGTCGCTCGGGGTCACCTTCTCGGCCCCCGACGGCGACCGCTTCAACTACGAGTACCGCGAGCTGCTGGCCAGGATCGACGTCGCGCTGGGGGGACGGGTGGCCGAGGAGGTCGTGTTCGACGAGATCACCACCGGCGCCGAGTCGGACATCCAGCAGCTGACCGAGATCGCACGCCACATGGTCGGGCGCTGGGGCATGAGCACATCGGTCGGACCGCTGGCGGTGATCCCCCGCGACGGCAGCGCCGGGCCGCTGTATCCGGGTGCGGCGGAGGTGTCGCAGCACACGCAGCAGCTGATCGACGAGGAGGTGCGGCGGATCGTCGAGGAGTCGCACCGGCGAGTGGCCGAGCTGCTCAAGGGCAACCGCGGCAAGCTCGACTCTCTCGCCCAGGCCCTGCTCGAGCACGAGACGCTGGACGAGGACGACGCCTACGCCGCGGCCGGAGTGGAGCGCTCCCAGGCGCAGGACGGGCCCAAGTCACGCGAGGTGGCGGCCGCGGCGGCCGCCCGAGTCGGCAGCTGAGCCGTGACGGATCGCCTGCTCGCCGTTCCCGACGTTCAGATCGACAACGACCGCGTGCGAGTGACCGAGTGGCGCTTCCAGCCAGGCGCCGCAACCGGGCATCACCGCCACGAGTTCGACTACGTCGTGGTGCCGATCACCACCGGGCGGCTCACGTTGCGAGAGCACGATGGCGAGCGCGAGGCCGCCATCACGAGCGGCCAGGCCTACTTTCGCGAGGCCGGCGTCGAGCACGACGTCATCAACGACACCGACCAGGTGATCGTCTTCATCGAGATCGAGCTGAAGAACTGAGCGGAACTGCACGGACGTCGTGAAGGTGCATGATTACGTGCGTCCAAACCCGGGTAGGTTGCGGGGATGGGCGATTACTCGATCATGAATCTGAAGGACATCGAAGACTCCGCTCCGGGCTTTGGCTATGGGGACGTGCATGAGGCGCGGTTCGCCACCAAGCCGCTGGGCGCCGAGCAGACCGGCCTCGCGTACTATGCGATCAAGCCTGATCAGGAGCAGCCGTTCGCGCACCGTCACGCGGCGCAGGAGGAGCTGTACGTGATCCTGTCGGGCAGCGCCACCGCGTATCTGAACGACGAGCGGCGGGCGCTCTCCGCGCTGGACGCGGTGCGGGTGGGACCGGGCGTGACGAGGCATTTCGGGGCCGGGCCGGAGGGTGCCGTCGTGCTCGCATTTGGCGCACCCGCGGTCTCCGATCACGAGAACGACGCCGAGCTGATCCAGCTCGACGACGCCGCAGCCGGCTAGCTTTTCGAGGTTTCGGGCCAGCGCGGAGCCGGTCTGCCCGGCAGCCGCTCCAGCCCTGCCCAGTCCGCACGCGCGGGCGTGAAACACTCCGCGATCAGCGCCCCGTCAGGGCCGGCGTCGACCTGGTGTGGCACGTCTCCGGGGATGCACCACGTGTCGCCGGGGACGACGTCGCGCGTCTCATCGCCGATCCGAAACCGAATCGAGCCGGCGACGCAGACGCCGATCTGCTCGTTTTGGTGGCGATGCTCGGGAACAGAGCTGCCCGCATCCAGCTCGACGATCGCGAATGTCGTCCGCTCCCCCGTGACTGCGCGGGCAACCACGCCGTCCCAGATCCGAAGCGGTGTCAGGTCGTCCAGGCCGGCAAACGCGCTCATCGTGTCGTTCCGGATGGACAACGTGCCCACTCTTGGCAATGATTGCGCGATGGCAATCTCGCCACTCGAAAGCATCGGTCCCTCAGACGTCGATCCACGCGCACAACAGTACATGGTGCCGATGCGCGACGGCGTCTCGCTGGCGACCGACGTCTACCTGCCGGGCGGCCCCGGCCCCTGGCCGGCGGTGCTGGTGCGGCTGCCGTACGACAAGAACGGGCGCTACTGCTGGATGCCGTTCCTGTCGCGCTTCTTCACCGAGCGCGGCTACGCCTTCGTGCCGCAGGACGTGCGCGGCAAGTTCCGCTCCCAGGGCGAGGTGAACGCGTTCGTGCACGAGGCCGAGGACGGCCACGACACGATCGAGTGGATCACCCAGCAGCCATGGGCGAGCGGCGCGGTCGGCATGTGGGGCGACTCCTACTACGGCTTCACGCAGTGGGCGGCGGTCGCGTCCGGACACCCGGCGCTGAAGGCGATCGTGCCGCGGGTGACGATGGCCGACCTGTTCCGCTGGTTCGACGGCGTGAGCCCGCTGTACGGCGCCCACTACATGACCCAGTACTGGTCGGACTCACGCACACACCACTACACGCCGGACTGGTCACACCGGCCGCTGAGCGAGGTGTTCGACAGCTTCTTCGAGGCGATCGGCTCGCGCTCGATGGCGTTTGACCGGGTCGTGGCCGAGGCGGGCGGCCAGCCGCAGCCCGACCTCTACCCGGACGGCCACCCCTTCGACCGGCTGCGCATCCCCACCCTGCATGGCGTCGGCTGGTTCGACAACATCACGCCACCGCACATGCTCGACTACGAGCAGCTGGTCGCCGATCCGGCCACGGCGCAGTTCCAGTACCTGCACGCCGGATCGACCGACCACGAGAACTACCAGTTCGAGGCGGTGCCGATCCCCGAGGCGTCCGACCACGACGTCCACGACGACGCCCTGGCGCTGATGCTGCCGCGCTACATCGGGCCGGCGATCGACTTCTTCGACGCCTTCCTGACCGGCCGCAGCGAGCCCGAGTCGGTGCCCCGCGTGCGCTGGCACCTTGGCAACGAGGGCTGGCGTTCGTCACCGAGCTGGCCGCCGCCCGGCGCCCGCGAGCTGCGCCTGCACCTCTCGGCGGCGGGAACGCTGACGGACGAGCCGTCCGGCGCCGGCGAGGTGGCCTGGGTGCACGACCCCGAGCAGCTGGTGCCGTCGACCATCGTCAACCCGTTCGCGTTCCTCTACGAGTACCCGAGCGAGCAGGAGGTGGCGGCCAGGCCGGACGTGGTCGTCTTTGCCAGCGAGCCCCTGTCCGAGCCGCTGACGCTGGCCGGCCGCGTGGTCGCCCACCTGACCGTCGGCAGCGACGGCCCCTCGATGTTCGTGCACGTCAAGCTGGTGGACGTCGCGCCCGACGGTGGCGCGCACATCCTGCTCTACGGCCAGGATGCCGTCCAGCAGCCGGGCGACGGCAGGCCGGCGCAGCTGTACCTCGGCCACACCGGCCACCGGCTGTTGCCCGGCCATCGCCTGCGGCTCCAGATCGCCTCCAGCGACTACCCGCTCTACCTCCCCCACCCCGGCACGGCCGAGAATCCGTGGACGGCCGTCGAGACGCGGATCAACCACCAGCGCATCGCCACCGGCGAGTCTTATCTCAGCTTCATGGTTCTCGACTGAGCGGGCGAAAACCGAGCCTCGCCAGGAGCGAGGGAGGGGCAGTGCTTCGCACGACCCGACCGATGCGACACCGCGAGGCGGCGGTTTGCAGCCCGCTCAGCGCCAGATCTGGTCGATCGCCCGCACGTCCGCCGCATGGCCCAGGAAGGGGCCGACCCGGTAGCCGTCCTGGAGCGTTCGAAGCACGCTGTATGAGTAGGTCTTGCGGCCGTACGTGCCCGGCTTCACCCCCGGGCCGATCAGGAAGCAGACCGTGTGGCCGCCCTGGGCGAGCGGATCCTTGGAATTTATGCCGCCGGTGCGCATGTCCTCGTCGAACAGCACGACGATCAGGCTGTTCGCGCCAAAGGCCGGAGACGAGCGGATCAGTGGCACCTCGCGGGCGAGGAAGCTGTCGAACTGCGTGTAGCGGTTGTGGATGGGGGCGCAGTTGCCATTCGCATCCTCACAGCCGTTGGGGATGACGAAGTTGAACCGCGGCACGTCGCCCGACGCCAGCTGCGCGTTGAAGGAGTCCATCTGCGGCCCTGCCTGGACGTCGCGGGCCAGGCACTCCTCGGACGGCGTCGTCGCCGAGAACACGCCGCCCGGGCCCTCGATGTCGTCGAAGTTGATCGGCGGGTTGCCGGTCGTGTAGAAGCCGGTCAGCGGGCAGTTGCCGTGCGGCACGCAGTCGCCCGTCGAGCTCTGCACCTCGGTCGTGCCATTGGGAACGAGGTTGCCGCAGCGGGCGCCCTCGTCCTCGAGCCACGTCGTCCAACTGGTGCCGGCAACGTCGAGCTGGTGGTAGAGGTTGTCGACGTCCTGGTGGCAGGCGATGCCGCCATCCTGCTGCTGGCAGCGGTTGAACTGGCCGCTCATCAGCGCGACGTAGTTGGCCTGCGACCAGTGCGTCGCGGCGTAGTAGTTGCTGAGCCAGGCCGATCGCGGCTTCAGCGTCCCGATCGTGTACGGCGAGTTGGTGGCGTTGATCGCCCTGTAGTCCGAGTTCTCACCGATGATCACGAACACGTGGCCCAGCCGCGGCACGCCCTCGCCGGCGGGCGCGGCGACCGCCGCCGCGCCGGACAGCGGCAGCAGCGATACCACGATCATCAATGCACAGACAGCTCGACGCACGGGTCGAGGATACGCGCCTCCGATGATTCCGGCAAGAGAGAAGTTGTCTGTCTAGACGAACCGCTTGACGAACGCGAGCGCCGTATCGGCCACCTCATGCCAGCCGCTGTCGATGGTGAGGGCGTGGCCGCGACCGGGAATCTCGACGATCTCGGTGACGCCCTTGTTGCGCTTCTGCTTCTTGTAGGACGCGTTGGCGATCGCCCACGGCACCGTGTGATCCTTCTCGCCGGAGATGATCAGCAGCGGCCCGCGATCGGGGTTCTTGCTGTCCACCTTGGCCGCCGTCCACGGGTTGAGGTTGGCGGTCGCCGCCTGGAACAGCGGCGCGCCGGAGGCGGGCACCGCGAACGTCTCGTACAGCTGCTTGGCCTCGTCCTCGCTGACGGCGTTGGCGAACGCGAACCGGAACTGCTCGTAGGTGAGCGGAACGGCGCGGTTGCGGTTGGCCGGGTTGCCCAGCACGGGCGCGGCCGATCGCAGCGCCGAGATCGGCAGCGGCAGCACGCCGCGAAACGGCGCCGGGTCGATCGCAACCGAGGCGGCCGAGAGCCCGCGACCGGCGATGATCTGCGCCAGCAGGCCGCCGAACGAGTGGCCGATCACGGCCGGCTTGGTCGACAGCTTGCTGATCACGGACTCGAAGTGGTCGGCCACCTGCTTCACGGTCTTGTGCGCGAACAGCTCGGGATTCTGGTTGGCCTCGACCACGCTGCCCGGGTCGTCCGGCCAGTTTGGCGTCAGCGCCGCGAAGCCGGCCTCCTGGAACGCGGTCGCCCAGCGATCCCAGCTGCTTGGAAGCAGCCACAGCCCATGGATGAACACCACCGGCGTCAGCCCGGAGGCGTTCGCCTGCTCGATCTGCTGCTGCTCGTGCTCGGTCGCTGTCGCCACGACACGCACCCCCCGGTACTCGGACGAGACACGGGCCAGCCCCGTGCCGGATCACCCGCCACTCTAAGCAATCCGGGAACCCGGTGCAGGGACGGACGCGACCGAGCTGTCATGAACCTCTCAGATTCGGTCGCTACGCTTGTCACATGGCCGTCACCATCCGACGCTTCGCCCGCTCGGAGCGGGCCGCCCACTGGCTGCTCGCCGCCGCCTTCTTCACGATGCTGCTGTCCGGTGGGATGGTGCCGCACCACTACTCCTGGACGAACCGCGCGCTGGACGTGCACGTCGGCGCCGCGATCGTGCTGGTGGTCGGGCTGCTGGCGCTGGCACTGCCCGGCCACGCGCTCAAGCGAACGGCGCGCCAGCTGGCAACGCTCGACGCCAACGACCGCGCATGGCTCTCGCCGGCGCGGCTGCTGAGCGGACGTCCGGCACCGCCCGTGGGCCGCTTCAACGCCGGCCAGAAGATGAACGCGCGGCTGGCCGTGCTCGGGCTGGGCGGCCTGTACGTGACCGGCATCAGCCTGCTCGTCGTCCGCCACCAGCCGATCGGCGGGCTGCACGGGCCGTTCGCGTTCCTGACCGGCGCGCTGGTCGCCGGCCACATCTTCATGGCGGTGCTGAACCCGTCCACGCGGCACGCGATGCGCGGGATGACGCTCGGCAGCGTCAACCGCGACTGGGCGATCCACCACTTCCCGCGCTGGGTGGAGGAGAGCGATCGCCAGCAGCACGGCCGCGACGACGGGCCACCTGCTGGTGGCTAACTCGGCTTGACGATCATCAGGTAGAGGAACGCCAGCAGGATCAGGTTCAGCAGGTTTCCGGCCACCGGGCCAAGCGGCGAGCGGGCGAGCTTGCTGGCCGTGGTGCTGACCTCGACGCCGGCCGCGACCTCGTCGCAGGCGAGCTTATGGATGCGATGGGCATGGCGTCCCAGAACGCCGGCACCGATGAACACCGCTATCACCCACAGGACGTAGGCCGAGACGATCCACGTGGCGCTGTAGTCGTAGCCCTCCTTGTGCACCAGGATCGAGCCGGCCACGACAAGCAACAGCGCGCCCGGCAGCGTTGCGATGTGCTCAACACGGAAGTTCACCTTGCTCCACATCGCGATCATGCTGGGCGAATCGGACTTGGACATCATGATGCCGCTCAGGTTGGCGATGCCGACGCCCGCTGCGAGCAGCACGAGTCCGGTCAGGTGCACGAACAGCCAGAAATTGATCATCAACACATCCTCGATTTGGGAACGGCGGTTGTCGCTATGATCGCACGACGATGCGCTACATGGTGGTCGAAACGTTCGGCGGCGGTGCGCGGCCGATCTACGAGCGGGCACACCAGCGCGGGCGGATGCTACCCGACGGGCTGCACTACCTCGATTCGTGGATCGACGAGCGGCTCGACCGCTGTTTTCAGCTGATGGAGACCGATGACGTCTCGCTGTTCGACACGTGGATCGCCGAATGGGCCGATCTGGCCCAGTTCGAGGTCGTGCCGGTGATCAGCTCGGCCGAGGCCTCCGACCGGGTGCTGTGACGGCGTCGACTCAACTCGCATGGCGATGGCGCTGCATCAGCGGGTATTCTGTTGACATGGACGACAGGATCGAGCGGGCGTGAACGAGGCAGTGACCGAGGCCGGATTCACCGATCCGAGCATCGAACAGCACGCGCCGATCTTCGCGACGACGGTGTGCTCGATCGTCGAGCACGGCGGCGAGCTCTTGATGGTGCGCCAGCTGAACCGCGAGGGCGAGGAGCGGTGGAACTTCCCGACCGGCTGGATGGCGTCGCACGATGAGGATGGCAACGTCCAGATCCCCGAGCACGTCGTCAACCGCAACCTCCAGATGGAGACCGGGTACGCGGCCTCCGGCGCGACCCTGATCGGGATCTCGCTGGTGCGCGAGCATGACATGGACGGCCGCCGGATCGGCACCTCGATGCGGCTCAACTATCTGTCCAGCCAGCCCCGGCAGACGAGCTATGCGATCAACGATCCCGACATCCTCGACGCGCCGCGCTGGTTCAGCCCCGCCCAGATCGAGGAGCTGATCGAAGGCGACGAGATCAAGGGTGAGCTGACCGCCGCCGCCTTCCGCCACTGGCAGTCGTTTCGCCGCCAGGGCGGCGTCTCGGGCGACGTGATCGACATTCCGAACTAGCCGATTGGTTGCTCGGCGTCGGCGCGATCGATGTCGCGCAGGCCGGGGAGCCACAGCAGGGCCGCCAACAGCACGGTGCCGGCGCTGACGCCGGCCGCGATCAGCGTCGAGCGCGCACCCAGCAGGCCCGACACCGGCGCCACCAGCGCGAACGAGACCGGCAGCAGCGAGATCGAGACCATCCAGTCGAGCGAGGATACGCGTCCCAGAAGCGCCGGCGGCACCTTCGTCTGCATGATCGTGCCCCACGCCACCAGGCCGACGGCGAAGCAGGCTCCGGCGACGGCGGCGATCACGGCCATCTGCCAAAGCGCCGTGGCGATGCCGTAAAAGGCGGTGCCGTAACCGGCGATGATGAACGAGATGAAGCTGAGCGCCAGCCGTTGCCGCGGCAGGCCGGCGATGGAGGTGACGACGGCGGCCACGATCGCGCCGGCACCGCCGGCGGCCAGCACCAGGCCGAAGCCACCGGCGCCGCCGCCGATATCGTTCTTGATCACGAACGGGACGAGCACCTCGATCGGCCCCCAGAACACGAGCACCGTGATGCTGAACGCAAGCAGCGTGCCCCACAGCCAGACTTCGCGACGGACGTAGCCGATGCCCTCGCCCATCTCGGCCAGCAGCGATCCCGACGGCTGATCGCGGACGGCCGGGCGGGCGTGCAGCATGACGATCATGCCGGCCGAGAACAGGAACGAGACGGCGTCCAGCGCGAACGCGGTGCCGGTGCCGGCCGATGCGACCAGCAGGCCGCCCAGCGCTGGGCCGAGGAACTGCATCGCCAGCGGTCGCATCGCCTGATCGATCGAGTTCGCCTGCACCAGATCCCGCTCGGGCACGATCTCGGGCACCAGCGCCGTGAACGAGGGGCCGAACAGCGCCTCCCCCACCCCAAACAGCGCCGACAGCACGATCAGGTGCCAGATCTCGATCGTGCCCAGCACCGCCAGGAGCGCGATCGCGCCGGCCGCCACCGCCCGCAGGAGGTCGGCCACGATCATCAGCGGCCGGCGGCCGAGCCGGTCGGAGAGGGCGCCGCTGAACGGCAGCACCAGCACCGAGGGCAGCGTCCAGGCGACGCCGGTGATGGCGAGCGCGTAGGGCGAGTTCGAGATCTGGTACGCCTGCCAGGCGATCGCGACCACGTACAGGCCGTCGCCGAGCAGCGAGACCGTCATGCCCGCCCACAGCAGGCGGAAGTCGCGATTGCGCAGCGGGGCGAGCATCGCCGTCGCTATCGGCCCGTGAACCGGGCCGCGCGCTTCTCGAGGAAGGCGCTGACGCCCTCGGCGAAGTCCTCGCCGGCCGCAGCCTCGGCCTGCATCCGCGCCTCGTGCTCGAGCTGCTGCTCCAGCGTCGATCCGGGCGAGTGCTCGAGCAGACGCTTGGTGAGCGCGATGGCGCGAGTCGGCTTCGCCGCCAGCATCGCTGCCAGCGTCGCCGCCTCGGCCGCCAGCTGATCGGCCGCGACCACTGCCGACACGATGCCGCGGTCGCGCGCCTGCGCCGCGGTCAGCTTGTCGCCGCTGATCAGCCACTCGAACGCCGCCGATGGGCCGAGCAGCCGCGGCAGCGTGTGGGAGAGGCCCGAGTCGGGCACCAATCCGATGCCGATGAAGGCAGGCACGAAGCTGGCCGACTCGGCGGCGATCCGCACGTCGCAGGCCATCGCCAGCGCCAGCCCGGCTCCGGCCGCGGCGCCGTTGACGGCAGCGATCACGGGCTTCTCGAGCGCCCGGATAGCGAGCACGATCGGGTTGTAGCGCCGCCGAAGCAGCTCGGCGATCTGCTCGGGGTCACGCGGGAACTCGGACACGTCCTGGCCGACGCAGAAGCCGCGGCCGGCGCCGGTGATCACGATCGCCCGCAACGCCGGATCGAGCGCCTCGTCGAGCGCCGCGGCCAGCTGCTCGTGCATCGCCTGGTTGAACGCGTTCAGCACCCCCGGACGGTTGAGGGTGATCGTCAGCACCGCGTCCGTGCGTGTCAGCTCGACCTCCACCTTGCTCCCTTCGCTCGCAGTCATCGCGGCCCCGCGATCACATCGTGTGCTCAAAGATCGCTGCCTGTCCCTGCCCGACCCCGACGCAGAGGGTGGCCACGCCGTGCCGTCCCCGCCGGCGCCGCAGCTCGTGCAGCAGCGACACCACCAGCCGGGCGCCGCTCATGCCGAGCGGGTGTCCAAGCGCGATCGCGCCGCCGTTGACGTTGACGCGGGCGGGATCGAGCCCCAGCTCGCGGATCACGGCCACGCTCTGCGACGCGAACGCCTCGTTCAGCTCCACCAGGTCGAGATCGGCGACGCTGAGGCCGGCCCGCGCCAGCGCCTTGGTGACGGCCGGGATCGGGCCGACGCCCATCACGCGCGGATCGACGCCGGCCACCGCGGACGAGACGAAGCGGGCGAGCGGCTGCAGGCCCATGCCGGCCGCGCGCTCGGCGCTGGCCACGACCAGGGCGGCGGCCCCGTCGTTGATGCCGCTCGAGTTGCCGGCCGTGACGCTGCCGTGCTCGCGGAAGGCCGGCTTCAGCGCGGCCAGCTTCTCGGGCGTCGAGTCGGCGCGAGGATGCTCGTCCCGCCCGACACCGGCCACCTCGACCAGCTCGTCGGCGAATCGGCCGGCGGCGTCCGCCTCCGCCCAGCGGTGCTGGCTCTGCTGCGCGAAGGCATCCTGGTCGTTCCGCGAGACATGCCACTGCTCGGCGACGTTCTCGCCCGTCTCGCCCATCGACTCCAGCGGGAAGCGCTCCGCCAGGCGCGGGTTGGGGAACCGCCAGCCGAGCGTCGTGTCGTACAGCGCGCGGTCGCCGCGGGCGAAGGCGCGCTCGGGCTTGGCGGTGACCAGCGGCGCGCGACTCATCGACTCGACCCCGCCGGCGACAAACAGGTCGCCCTCGCCGACCAACACGGCGTGGCAGGCGGAAACAACCGCCGAGAGGCCGGAGGCGCAGAGCCGGTTGACGGTGACGCCCGGCACCTCCTGCGGCAGCCCGGCCAGCAGGGCGGCCATCCGGGCGACGTTGCGGTTGTCCTCGCCGGACTGGTTGGCGGCGCCCATGTAGACGTCCTCGATCTCGGCCGCGGGCACGCCCGCCCGTTCGACCGCGGCGGCGATCGCGGCGGCGGCAAGGTCGTCGGGCCGCACGCCGGACAGGCCGCCTCCGTAGCGGCCGATCGGCGTCCTCACGGCTGACAGGATCACGGCGTCGGGCATCGCGCGAGTCTATCCGCCACCCGCCGCCGAACCCGCCAGCCGGGGCAGACCGGTCGATTCGGGCGGAGGCGCCGCGGTCAGTGAGCGGGGCGCTCGTCGCTGACCAGGTGCAGGATCGGCCGCTGGAAGCCGTCTCTGAGGTCGATCTCGAGCTCGGCGGCGATCTCGGCCGGCATCAGCGGGCCGGGCTGGCTGCCCGGCGTGTGCCACTCGTGCAGCCGCTCGTCGGTCGGCTCACCGTGCGGCCCGGAGACGATCTCGGCCAGCCGGTACAGGATCAGCTCGTGGCGGTAGTCGCCGCTCTCGACGTAGAGGTTCTCGCTCACGTACAGCAACCGGCCGACCTCGATCTCGACCGCGGCCTCCTCCATCAGCTCGCGCTGCAAGCACTCGGCCGACGTCTCGCCCGGCTCCAGTCCTCCGCCCGGCAGCCAGTAGAACGGCTCGCGCTCCCAGTGGTGGGTGCGGTCCATCAGCACCCTGCCATCGCGCACGATCACGGCCCGCACGCGGATCGAGAGGTCAGGAACCAGATCAGGGCTAGGCAAGCGCCCGCTCCGCCGCGTACACCGGCAGCACACGTCGAAGGTACTCGCCGGTGGCACTGCCCGGCGTCTCGGCAACCTCCTCGGGAGTGCCCTGGGCAAGGATCTCGCCGCCCTTTTCACCGCCCTCTGGGCCAAGATCGAGCACCCAGTCGGCCTGCTTGATCACGTCGAGGTTGTGCTCGATCACCAGCACCGTGTTGCCGGCGTCGGCAAGCCGCTGCAGCACCACCAGCAGCTTCTCGACGTCGTACACGTGCAGGCCGGTGGTCGGCTCGTCGAGGATGTAGAGGGTGCGCCCCGTGGCCACCTTCGACAGCTCGGTGGCCAGCTTCACGCGCTGCGCCTCGCCTCCCGACAGCGTCGTCGCCGGCTGTCCCAGCCGCATGTAGTCGAGGCCGACATCGTGCAGCGTCTGCAACCGCCGGCGCAGCTTGGGGATCTTGGAGAAGAACTCGAGCGCCTCCTCGATCGGCATATCGAGCACGTCGGCGATCGACTTGCCCTTGAACTTGACCTCCAGCGTCTCGCGGTTGTACCGCCGGCCGTGGCACACCTCGCAGTTGATGTAGACGTCGGGCAGGAAGTGCATCTCGATCTTGATGGTGCCGTCGCCGCGACAGGTCTCACAGCGGCCGCCCTTGACGTTGAACGAGAAGCGGCCCGGCTTGTAGCCCCGCGCCCGCGCCTCCTGGGTGCGCGAGAACAGCTCGCGGATGTGGTCGAACAGGCCGGTGTAGGTGGCCGGGTTGGAGCGCGGGGTGCGCCCGATCGGCGACTGGTCGACGTTGATGATCTTGTCCACCTGGTCGAGGCCGGTGATCCGCCGGTGCGTGCCCGGCCGCAGCTTGGCCCGGTGGAGGCGGTTGGCCACGGCCTTGTAGAGGACCTCGTTGACCAGGGTGGACTTGCCCGA
>JAWVEC010000294.1:0-12354 GCA_033856975.1 Gaiellales bacterium | reverse complement strand
GCCCGCAACGGGAAGACGTGTCCCGGCCGGACGAGGTCGGCTGAGCGGCTCTCGGGATCGACCGCCACCCGGATCGTGCGCGCCCTGTCCGCGGCCGAGATGCCGGTCGTGACGCCAGTGCGGGCCTCGATCGAGATCGTGAAGCCGGTGGCCTCGCAGCCGTTGTTGGACGGCACCATCAGAGGCAGGTCGAGCTCGTCGCAGCGCTGCGGAGGCAGCGAGAGACAGATCAATCCGCGCGCCTCGCGAGCCATGAAAGCGATCTTGTCGGCGGTCGCAAATTGGGCTGCCATACAGAGGTCGCCCTCGTTCTCGCGGTCGGGATCGTCACACACCACGATCATGCCGCCGACTCGAAGCTGCGCTAGCGCGGCCTCGAGCGAGCCGTTGATGTCGGGTACCGCGCTCACCGGCGCAGGACTATACCTGACAGGCTCAGATGTGGACGCGGTTCAGTCCCGGGCCCGCGCTGCCGATACTGTCCCGAGCTATCAGGAGGCAGTCAGTGCAGCGGTTCCCGGTCCGATCATTTGCGCTCGTCGCGCTCGTCATGCTCGTCTTTGCCAGCGGCTGTGGCAGCAGCACCAAGGCCGCCTCGAGCTCGAGCTCGCCGGCCGCCGCCGTGCCGGCCGGAGCACTGCTGTACGCCGACATCAACCTCGACCACGGCTCGACCGCCTGGCAGCAGTTCGCGACCGTCAGCAAGCGCTTCCCAGGCTGGCAACGCCTGGTGGACACGACCGTGCGCAGCTTCGACGACAGCTCGGACGGCACCAGCTACGAGAAGGACATCGCTCCCTGGCTGGGAGACTCGGCCGGAATCGCGCTGACCTCGGTCGACGTCAACGGCGGGAAGCCAAGCTTCGTCGCCTTCGTCGACTCCAAGGACGACGCCAAGGCCAAGAGCGCGGTCGAGGGCAAGAACACGCACTCGGACGGCGAGTACAACGGCTACTCCCAGTACCGCTCCACCACGAGCGGCGGCGAGATCGGCATCGGCGACGGCGCGGTGATCCTCGCCAGCGACACCCAGACGCTGCATGACGCGATCGACGTGCGCGCCGGCAAGGCCGACAGCCTGGCCGACGACGGCAACTTCAGCGCCGCCATGGCCAATCTGCCCAAGGACAGCCTGGTGCGCGGATACGCCGACCCCGGCAAGCTGGCGCAGCTGGCCAGTTTGGCACAGCTCTCCGGCCAGGCCGGCCCCAGCTCCCAGCAGCTGGCGAATCTCACCAAGGCGCTGGGATCGCTCGACTCGGCCTCGTTCTCGATGTTCGCCAGCTCGGGCGGCTACAACAGCGTGTTCCACGTGCACGTCAAGGACGGCGCCGATCCGGGTCTGTTCGGGTCGCAGTCGATGCCGGCGCTGTCGCTGACCTCGCTGGTGCCGGCGGACGCGTTCCTGTTTTTGGGCAGCAAGTTCTCGACCCCGGACGGGTTCACGAAGAGCTTCTCGCGTGGGCTGGGAAGCGGTGGCTCGCTGCAGCTGAAGCAGTTCGAGCAGCTGACCGGGCTCTCCATCGAACGCGACATCGCGCCCCTGTTCTCGGGCGAGCTGCTGCTGTACGCGGCGCCCGGCCTGCCGGCGCGCGGTGCGCTGCTGCTGAAGCCGGCCGATCCCGCCGCGGCCGCGGCCGGACTCGAGCGGCTGACGGCGGTCGCCGCCCACGCCCAGCCGGGACTTCGCGTCAAGCCGCTTGGCGGCGGCCGCCAGGGCCAGTCGATCGAGATCTCGCCCGGATTCACCTTCACCTGGGAGCGCACCGCCGACGGGCTGATCACGATCGGCAACGACACAGCTGCCGGATCGAAGCCCGGCGCGCCGCTGCTCGAGTCGGCCGGCTACACCAGCCTGCTCGGCGAGGCGCAGGTGCCCGCCGGAGCGAACGTGCTCGCATTCGTCAGCGTGCCCGGCCTCCTGCAGCTGGTGCCGACCACCGTCGATCCCAACCTGCGCCCACTGGGCGGCATCATCGAGTGGGGCTCGCGAGACGGCAACGATATCTCGCTCGGCGTGTTCGTCGAGGTCAAATAGCGGCACCGACGGGGCGGTACTCGCCGAAGGCGACCCGCAGCGCGGTACAGATCTCACCCAACGTGGCGTCGGCGGCGACGGCCGCCACGATCGGCGGCATCAGGTCGCCGCTGCCGCCGGCCACCTCGGCCAGCCCCTCCAGCGCCGCCGTGGCAGCCGCGCCATCCCGCCGGCTGCGCAACAGCGCCAGCCGTTCGCGCTGGGCGGGCTCCAGCGAGGGCGGCACGTCGAACCGCTCGGGCGATGGCGCCGACTCGTCCTGGAACGCGTTCACGCCCACCACGACGTCCTCACCGGAGGCGATCCGGCCCTGCTTGCGATAGGCCTCGTCCGCGATCGCCTGCTGGATGTAGCCCTGCTCGATCGCCGCCACGGCGCCGCCCATCCGCTCCACCTCATCCATCAGCAACCTCGCTTCCGCCGCCAGCCGGTCGGTCAGGTGCTCGACGTACCAAGAGCCACCCAGCGGATCGGCAACGTCGGTGATGCCGAACTCGTGCTGGAGCATCTGCTGGGTGCGCACGGCCAGCGTCTGGGCGCGCTGGGTGGGAATCGCGATCGCCTCGTCGAAACACGACAGCGCCATCGACTGCACGCCGCCCAGCGCGGCGGCCAGGGCCTGCACCGCGGCTCGCACGATGTTGTTCTCGGGCTGCTGAAGGGTCAGCGTCGATCCGGCCGTCTGCGTGTGGGTGCGCAGCATCATCGAGCGAGGGTCGCTGGCGCCGAAGCGGTCGCGCATCACCGACGCCCACAGCCGCCGCAATGCGCGGTACTTGGCGATCTCCTCGAAAAAGTCCATGTGCGTGTTGAAGATCCAGCTCAGGCGGGGAGCGAACTCGTCCACGTCGATCCCCCGCTCCAGCACCGCATCGACGTAGGCGATCGCGTTTGCGATCGCGAACGCCATCTCCTGCGACGCGTTGCAGCCCGCCTCGCGCATGTGGTATCCCGACAGCGAGATCGCATTGAACCGCGGCGCCTCGCGCGAGCACCACGCGATCAGATCGGCGGCCAGCCGCAGCGATGGGCGGGGCGGGAAGATGTAGGTGCCGCGGGCGACGTACTCCTTGAGCACGTCGTTCTGGGCGGTGCCGCGGATCTCGCGCGGGTCGCGGCCCTGCCGCCGGCAGGCCACGTGGTACATCGCCACCAGCACGGCCGCCGGCGCGTTGATCGTCATCGATGTCGACACCTGGTCGAGCGGGATGTCCTCGAACATGCGCTCGACGTCGCCGACCGAGTCGATCGCGACGCCGACCCGCCCCACCTCGCCCTCGGCCCGCGGATCGTCGGAGTCGAGACCCATCTGGGTCGGTAGATCGAAGGCCGCCGAGAGTCCCGCCTGCCCCTGCTCGATCAGGAAGCGGAACCGGCGGTTGGTCTCCTCCGCCGTGCCGAACCCGGCGTACTGGCGGATCGACCATGGCCGGCCGCGGTACATGTCACGGTGGATGCCGCGCGTGTACGGGTACCCGCCGGGCTCGCCGATCGCGTCCAGGTCGAGCTGCTCCTGGTCGGGCCCGTAGAACGGCGGCCGTTCCTGGTCATCCATCCCTCACGCCCTCGCCCTCGCGCTCGGCGCCGACCAGCACGACCATCTTGCCCACGTGCGCGTTGTCCTTCATCATCTGGTGCGGCGCCGGGCACTGCTCGAACGGGAACACCCGCGACAGCACCGGCTTGATCTTGCCCTCGATGATCAGCCGGTTGGCCCGGTTGGCCTCATACGCGTTCGCGAAGTGGCTGCCGATGATCCGTTTCTGCCGCATCCACAGGTGGCGCACGTCGAACTCGAGGTTGAAGCCGGAGGTGGCGCCGCAGATCACGATCGTGCCGAACGCCTTGCACACGAACACGCTGGTGGCGAAGGTGGCCGCGCCCACGTGCTCGAACACGATGTCGCAGTCCTCGCCCCCGGTCAGCTGCCTGATCGCCTTTCCGAACCGCTTCGTCTCGTCGAAGATGCGCTCACCGGTGTCGGGATCGGCCAGCACGAACTCGCGCCGGTCGAGGATCGCGGCCGCGCCCAGCTCCCTGACCAGATCGATCTTGTCGTCCGACGAGACGACAGCGATGGCATTCGCGCCATACAGCGCGCACAGCTGTACCGCAAACGTGCCCAGGCCGCCGCCGGCACCCCACACCAGCACGTTGTCGCCGGCCCGCACCCCCGCCTGGTCGACCAGCATCCGGTAGGCGGTGAAGTACGTCAGGCCGTAGCTGGCGGCCTGCTCCCAGGTCAGCGCGGGCGGCTTGGGCAGGAGCTGCTGGGCCTGCACCTTGCAGTACTCGGCAAAGCTGCCCCAGTTCGTCTCGTAGGCCCAGATCTTCTGCCGGCTGCAGGCCATCGGGTCGAGGCCGTTGCACTCGGGGCACTCGCCGCAGCTCTGGTTGCAGTGGATCACGACCTCGTCGCCCGGCTGCCAGCGGGTCACGCCCGGCCCCACCCGCTCGACGATCCCCGATGCGTCCGAACCGGCGATGTGGAAGTCGTAGCCGGTGTAGCGGAAGATCGAGACCGGCAGGCCGAGGGACGCCCAGACGCCGTTGTAGTTGACGCCGGCCGCCATCACGCGCACCAGCACCTCGCCGGGACCGGGCTCCGGCACCTCGATCGACTCGAGCTGCATGGCCTGCTCGGGATTGCCCAGCCGTTCCGGCCGGATCACCCACGCCTGCATCGTGCCCACATCCCCCATTTCCGAATTCTACCGGGGTGGCGGCGGGAACGCGGACGCAACCATCTAGGCGCGGGCGGCCCGCCGCTCGTCCCGGCGGCGGCGCCTCAGCTCGGCCGCGCCCTTCACCGCCAGCTGCCCGCAGGCGGCGTCGATGTCCTGTCCGTGCGACCGCCGGTAGCTGTTCGAGAGCTTGCGCTTGTCCAGCACCGCGGCGAACGCGGCCACCCGTGACGGCGGCGAGGCGCGGTAGTCGGACCCGGTCGGGTTGTAGGCGATCAGGTTGACGTGAAAGCCCTCGCTGCCGAGCAGCGAAGCAAGCCGGCCGGCCTGATCGATCGAGTCGTTGACGCCGTCCAGCAGCAGATACTCGACGAACACGCGCCGCCCGGTCAGCCGCCGGTACTCGCGGCAGGAGGCGATCAGCTGGGCGAGCGGAAAGCGCCTGGTGATCGGCATCAGCTCCGTCCGCAGCGCGTCATCGGGTGCGTGCAGCGAGAGCGCCAGCCGGATGTGCAGCGGCTCGGCGGCCAGCCGCTCGATGCCCGGGATCCAGCCCGCGGTCGAGATCGCGATCTGACGTGCGCCGAGGTTGAAGCCGCGCGGGTCGTGAAGCGTCTGGCAGGCGTCGAGCACCGCGTCGTAGTTCAAAAACGGCTCACCCATGCCCATCAGCACGACGTTCGAGACGCGCTCGCCGCCGTCCCTCAGGATCGCAGCCAGCACCAGCACCTGCTCGGAGATCTCACCCGAGGAGAGGTTACGGCCAAGGCCCATCGCGCCGGTGGCGCAGAACGTGCAGGCCAGGGGACAGCCGGATTGGGACGAGATGCAGACGGTGCGCCGGTTTCGGTGCTTCATCGCCACCGCCTCGACCGGGAAGCCGTCACGGGTTGCGAACCGCAGCTTGACCGTCCCGTCCTCCGAGATCTGCTGCTCGAGCAGCTCCAGCTGACGCAGCGGCTCGGCCTCGGAAAGCCGCCGCCGCAGCGCCACCGGCAGCGCCGTTATGCCGTCGTAGCCGTCGACCAGCTCGCGCGTCGCGGCCTCGTACACCTGCCGCCCGCGGTACGCCGGCTCGCCCCACTCCGACAGAATTGCGTTGACCCGTTTCAGATCCATGGGTGGTAGTGTGACTGAAATCCCTATTTCACGGAGGTGTACGGTGCCGCCCAAGCTACGCACGGACAAGGTCGCGGACGCGATCACCCCGATCGCAACACGAGTTGCGAAGGATCCCGAGCTGCGCGAGCACGCACGCGCGGTGCTCGACTCGGCCAAGGTCGTGCTCGACAAGGTTCAGCACGACGGCGCGCGCTCGGCGGCCGGGAACAAGGCCGTGCAGGACGAGGTCGTGCGCGCCGCCAAGGAGATCAAGCAGGGCGCTTCGCGTCTGGCCACCAAGCAGTCACCGTCCAAGAAGCGCCGCGCCGCCAAGGCCGCCGCTGCGGGTGCCGTGGCCGTGGGCGCAGTCGTGGTCGCAAAGAAGGCGATGTCGAAGGACGAGGACGAGTTCGAGTACACCCCGTGAGCGACGAGTCGATCGACGTCCTCCTGAAGGAAGGGAGGACGTTTCCGCCCTCGCCCGAGTTCGCGGCGCAGGCGGTGGTCGGCGATGCGTCGGTGTATGAGCAGGCGGAGCGCGATCTGGACGGCTTCTGGCTCGCCCGCACCGAGGAGACGGTGGGCTGGTTCCAGCAGCCGACGCTGGGGCTGGAGTGGGACCCGCCCCACTGCACCTGGTTTCGCGACGGCACCCTGAACGCGTCGCACTCGTGCCTCGACCGGCACATCGCGGCGGGAAACGGCGACCGCGTCGCGTATCACTTCGTACCCGAGGACCCGGATCAGCCACAGCTCGAGATCAGCTACCGCGAGCTCCATGGGATGGTCTGCCGCACGGCCAACGCGCTTCGCAGCCTGGGCATCGGCAAGGGTGACACGGTCGGCATCTACATGGGCATGGTGCCCGAGCTGCCGGTGGCGATGCTGGCCTGCGCGCGGCTGGGGGCACCACACGTGGTGGTGTTCGGCGGCTTCTCGCCGAGCTCGCTGGGCGAACGGCTGGAGGGCACCAACGCGAAGCTCCTGATCACGCAGGACGAGGCCTTCCGCAAGGGCTCCGCGATCCCGCTGAAGCAGATCGCGGACGAGGCGCTCGGGTTGGCGCCGGCGGTCGAGGCGATGCTGGTGCTGCGCCGAAGTGGCGCTGACGTGCCGATGCAGGACGGCCGCGACCGGTGGTGGCACGACCTGGTCGATGCCCAGTCCGACGACTGCCCGGCCGAGCCGATGGAGGCCGAGCACCCGCTGTTCTGCCTGCACACCTCCGGCACAACGGCCAAGCCCAAGGCGGCCGTGCACACGACCGGCGGCTACCTCACCTACGCTGCACTGACGCATCGGTGGGTGTTCGACATCCGCGACGGCGACGTGTGGTGGTGCGCCGCCGACGTCGGCTGGATCACCGGCCACAGCTACATCGTCTATGGGCCGCTCAACAACGGCGTCACCAGCGTCCTCTACGAGGGCGACCCGATGTACCCCGCGCCCGATCGCCACTGGCAGATCATCGAGCACCACCGGGTCAGCCAGTACTACACCGCGCCGACCCTGATCCGGGCGTTCATCAAGGCCGGCGACGCGTACCCGGAGGCGCACGACCTCAGCTCGCTGCGGCTGCTGGGGACGGTCGGCGAGCCGATCAACCCCGAGGCCTGGGTGTGGTACTGGAAGACGATCGGCGGCGGCCGCTGCCCGGTGGTCGACACCTGGTGGCAGACCGAGACCGGCGGCATAATGATCACGCCGCTGCCAGGTTTGACGACGCTGAAGCCGGGCTCGGCGACGCGGCCCTTCCCGGGCATCAAGGCCGAGGTGGTTGACGACCTCGGCAATCCCACTCCCGACGGGCGCGGCGGCTACCTGGTGCTGAGGCAGCCCTGGCCGGGCATGTTCCGCACGCTGTACGGCGACGACGCGCGCTACGTCTCGAACTACTTCTCGCGATTTGACACCAGGACGTACTTCGCCGGCGACGGCGCCCGCATCGACGACGACGGCTGCTTCTGGCTGATGGGGCGGATCGACGACGTCATGAACGTGTCCGGGCACCGTCTCTCGACGACCGAGCTGGAGTCGGCGCTGGTCGCACACCCGGCCGTGGCGGAGGCGGCGGCCACGGCCGCGCCCGACGCGCTGACCGGCCAGACGCCGCTCTGCTTCGTGCTGCTGCGGTCGGGCTACGAGCCGAGCGACGAGCTGGCGGCCGAGCTGCGCGAGTGGATCGGTGAGCGGATCGGCAAGATCGCGCGGCCCAAGGCCGTGATCCTGGTCAGCGACCTGCCCAAGACGCGCTCCGGCAAGATCATGCGCAGGCTGCTGCGAGACATCGCCGAGGGCCACGAGCTGGGCGACACCACCACGCTGCGCGACCCAGCCGTGGTTGAGGAGATCAAGTCGAAGGCCGACGAGGTGCTGGCCGCCGGACGGTGAGCTCAGGCCGGCGGCGAGTCCGGCTCGGCCGGCTCGACGACCGGCTCGGTCTGACGCAGAACGCGGACGGCCATCTGCGCCGCCACTCCCAAGAGCAGCACGGCGAAGGCGCGCTGCAGAGCCTTGGAAGAGAGCGAGACGGCGACCACCTCGCCCAGCTTGGCGGTCGGTATCGACGCCAGCCCGATCACGATCGCGTCGCGCCAGCGCACGGTGCCGTAGCGCGTCTGGCGCCACGACCCCATCAGGATCACCGGCACCATCGCCGCCAGTGAGGTGGCCACCGCGACGTGCGAATCCTTGCCCAGGAAGATCAGCGTGGGCACGAAGATGAGGCCGCCGCCGACGCCGAACACGGCCGAGACGACACCAGCCAGCAATCCCAGCAATGCTGCGATCAGATCGTGCGTCATAGCGCCAGCTTCACCGCCGCGACGGCCAGGAACAGCGAGAAGCCGAGCGTCATCCGGCGGCTGTCGACGCGCTGGTGCAGCGCCGCGCCGAGGTAGGCGCCGACCACCGCCGGCAGCCCGATCAGCGCGCCCTCCTTCCAGGCAACGTTGCCTGCGAAGGCGTGGGATGCGGCCGCGGCCGCGGCGGTGAACAGGATCGCCGCCAGCGACGTGGCCATTGCCGGCTTGGCGTTGTAGGCCGCGAACCCGATCAGCAGCGGCACGATGATGATGCCGCCGCCGACGCCGAACAGGCCCGAGAAGAATCCTGCCACCAGGCCGATCGCGATCAGCACGAGGACTCGGGCGCTCACGGCCGGTAGTGTAGGGCGATGGCGCGATCTTCGGCCGATGTGGTGGCTGCGCTGGCCGCCGACCCTCGACACGGCGCGGTGGTGTGCGATATCGACGGCACGCTGGCGCCGATCGTGGCCACGCCCGAGCAGGCGCGGGTGCTGCCCGGGGCACTGCTGCAGCTCGAACGGCTGGCCGGCATCTACGCGCTGGTGGCCTGCGTGACCGGCCGCCCGGCCGCCCAGGCACGGGCGATGGTGCCGATCGAGGCGGTCGCGATCTCGGGCAACCACGGGCTGGAGGTGATGCAGGGAGACGAGGTGACGGTGGTGGCACAGGCGGCCAAGTACGCCGAGCCGATCCACCGCGCGCTGCTCGCGATCGAGAACGACGGCCTGCTGCCGGAGATGGGCTGCCGGATCGAGGACAAAGGCATCACCTTCTCGGTGCACTTCCGCGGCTCGCCGCGACCCGACCACGCGCTGCGCTACCTGGAGGCGCAGATCACGCCCCAGCTCGACCGCGCCGGCCTGTCGTGGAGCTTCGGCCGGATGGTGCTCGAGGTGCGGCCGCCGGTGCCGATCGACAAGGGCTCGGCAATCAAGCGGCTCCGAGGGCGGCGCCGCATCACCGAGCTGCTGTACGTCGGCGACGACCGCACCGACCTGGACGCCTTCCGCGAGGCCACGATCCGGATCGCGGTGCGCTCACCCGAGGCGCCGCGCGAGCTGCTCGAGGCGGCCGACGCATGCGTGGACGGCCCGAAGGCCGTCGTGGATTTGCTGGCGCAGCTTTAGAGCGGCTACTTGAGCAGCTTCTTCAGCTGCGGCCACGTGCGCGTGTTGACCACGTCGGCCGCCGACGCCCAGCCGCGGCGCGCGTTCATGACGCCGAACCGCATGTAGTCCAGCGCGACGACGCTGTGCGCGTCGGTGTCGATGCTGAGCTTCGCCCCTGCCTCGACGGCCATCCGAACATTGGTGTCGCGCAGATCGAGGCGATCCGGCTGGCCGCTCACCTCCAGCACGGTGCCCGTCTCGACCGCCTTTGCGATCACCGCCTCCATGTCCATCGGATACGGCTCACGGCGCCCGATCATGCGCCCCGTCGGGTGGCCGATCAGGTCGACGTGCGGACTCTCCATCGCCGCACACAGGCGCTTGGTCTGATCGGCCTCGCTGAGCCGGTGCGAGGCATGCAGGCTGGCCACCACGACGTCCAGCTCCGCGAGCAGCTCGTCGGAGTAGTCGAGCGAGCCGTCCTTGAGGATGTCGACCTCGGCTCCGACCAGCAGCGTGAAGCCGTTCAGCGTCGCCGCCAGCTCGCGAACGCGCTCGATCTGGCGACGCAGGCGGCCGGCGTCGAGCCCCATGCCGAAGCCGACCGCCGGCGAGTGGTCGGTCACGTTCAGGTAGGCGTAGCCCTTGGCGCGGGCGGCCGCCACCATCTCCTCCAGCGTCGCCTTGCCGTCGCTCCAGTCGGTGTGGGCGTGCAGGTCGCCGCGGATCTGATCGATGCTGACCAGGTCGGGCAGATTGTGGCTGCGAGCGGCCTCGAGCTCGCCACGGTTCTCGCGCAGCTCGGGGGGTACCCAGTCCATGCCCAGGCGGCGGTACACCTCGGCCTCGTCGCGCGTGCGCAGCACCTCGCCCGTGGCCAGCTCCTCGACGCCGTACTCGCTCACCTTCAGCCCCGCCTTGACCGCCGCCTCGCGCAGCGCGACGTTGTGATCCTTGGATCCCGTGAGGTGCTGGAGCAGGTTGCCGAACAGCGCCGGCTCGACCATCCGCAGCTCGACGCGGGCGCCGTCATGGGCGATGCACGTGACCTTGGTGGCGCCTCGCGCCTCCACCTCGGCCACCCAATCGAGCGCCGCGAAGCCGTCGGTGACCGCCCGCGGATCGTCCGTCGCCGCCACCAGATCGATGTCCTTGGCCGTCTCGGCGTAGCGGCGCAGGCTGCCACCGATCTCGCACTCGACAACGTCCGGCAGCTCGCGCAGCTCGGCCACCACACGCTCGGCGAACGGCCTCAGCCGTGCGACCGAAATCCGCTCGCGCTTCTCGGCGCGGGGCGACTCGAGGCCCGCCAGGATCGCCTGCTCGGTCTTCTCGCCCATCCCGGCCAGCCCGCGGATGCGGCCGTCGCGAGCCGCCTCCAGCACCTCATCCACCGTCTCGACGCCCAGCTCGGCGAACACCCGCTTGGCCGTCTTCGGCCCCACGCCGGGCACCCGCATCAGCGGCACGACGCCGGGCGGCGTCCGCGCCACCAGCTTTTCCAGGGCGGCAATGACGCCGCTTGCGATCAGCTCGGCCACCTTGTCCGAGATGGTGTCGCCGACTCCCGGCAGCTCGACCAGGCGGCCCTGCTCCGACAGCCGCACCACCGACTCGGGTGTCTCGCGCAGCGTCTTGGCGGCGCGGCGGTAGGCGAGCACGCGGTAGGCAACGGCGCCCTCCAGCTCGAGCAGGTCGGCCATCAGCTCAAATCGTTCTGCAATCGAGGCATTGGTGAGCGCGGGGGATGACACGGGCCAATGATAGGGTCAGAGCCGTGGATGAGCACCGCTACCTGATCGTGCTGCCCACATACGACGAGCGCGAGAACCTGCCGCGGGTGATCGAGGCGCTGGCCGAGGTCCGCGACCGGACGCCGTTCGGCGGTGACGTGCTGGTGGTCGACGACAACTCGCCGGACGGAACCGGCGATCTGGCCGACCAGCTGGCGCAGCAGCACGAGTGGCTGCACGTGCTGCACCGCGCGGCGAAGCAGGGACTCGGCCGCGCCTACCTGGCCGGCTTCGAGTGGGCGCTGGAGCGGCCGTACAGCCACGTGCTCGAGATGGATTGCGACCTCTCGCACCCGCCGCAGGCGGTGCCGGCGATGCTGGCCGCGTCGGCCGACGCCGACCTGGTGCTGGGATCGCGCTACGTGCGCGGTGGCGGCGTCGAGGGCTGGCCGCTCTCGCGCAAGCTGATCTCGCGCGGCGGATGCACCTACGCACGGCTGGTGCTGGGCGTGCCGATCCGCGACCTGACAGGCGGCTTCAAGTGCTTTCGCCGCTGGGTGCTGGAAACGCTCGACCTGAGCAACGTACGGGCGGGCGGCTACGCGTTCCAGATCGAGCTGACCTACCGCACGTTGCGGATGGGCGGTCGCGTGGTCGAGCTGCCGATCACGTTCACCGACCGCACCCACGGCCAGTCCAAGATGAGCCGCTCGATCGTGATCGAGGCCGTGCGCGAGGTGCCCGCGCTGCGGCTGCAGGCCGCACGCGGCCGGCTGGTCGAGGCAGCGGGCGGCGAGCGGCCGCTGCCTTCGCAGAGCTGACCGAAACCCGGCCAGGGCCCGTCTATACTTTGTAATCCCGGTTCGTCGACCAAGGAGCCCG
>JAWVEC010000293.1:0-3920 GCA_033856975.1 Gaiellales bacterium | reverse complement strand
TATGCGCACCCCGACGCCGAGCTGATCGACTCCCTTGTCGACGGCTACGCGACCGAACACAACGTCCAGAACCAACCTCCCGCCGCCTGAGAGAACCAACATCTAGACTTGCGGGATGACGGTGATCGACGGGGAACGCCGAGTCGTCTCGGTGCTGATGGCCGATGTCGCGGGCTCAACCGCGATCGGCGAGCAGCTCGGTCCCGAGCGCTCAAAGTTCCTGTTCGACGAGGTCATGCGGCTGATGACGACCGAGATCGAGCGCTACGAGGGAACCGTCGCACAGCTGCTGGGAGACGGCCTGCTGGCGATGTTCGGCGCGCCGGTCGCGCATGAGGACGACAGCGAGCGTGCGGTGCGCGCCGGCCTCGCCATCCAGCGTGCGCTGACTGCTTACGCCGGCGAGGTCCGCGACGCCTACGGCATCGATCTGCGCGCCCGCATCGCGGTCAACACCGGGCCGGTGGTGGTCACCCCCGGCGAGGGCGACGACGGCCGTCGCTACAACGCGCTGGGCGACACAGTCAACGTCACCGCCCGGCTGCAGGCGATGGCGACCGAGACGGAGGTCACGCTGGGTCCCCAGACCGCCGCCCAGGTGCGCGACTGCTTCGAGCTGGAGGAGCTGGGCGAGACGCAGCTGCGCGGCCGCGAGGCGCCGATCGACCGCTTCCGGGTGGTTGGCGAGCGCGAGTTCAGCCTGCGCCGGCCGGAGCAGCCGCTGGTTGGCCGCGATTCCGAGCTGGCGGTCGTGCGTGACGTGCTCGAGCGGCTGGCCGACGGCATCGGCGGCATCATCTCGGTCACCGGCGAGCCCGGCATCGGCAAGTCGCGGCTGGTGTCCGAGGCCGGCCAGCCGCTGCGCGACGGGCTGCGGGTGCTGGTCGGACGCGGCCTGTCCTACACCGACAGCTTCCCCTACTGGCCGGTGCGCGAGCTGTTGCGCGACTGGCTGGGCGCCGGCGCACTGGCCAGCGAGGCGCGCGTGCGGCTCGACCTGAAGACTGCGCTGCATGGCGTGTTTGGCGACGACCCCGAGCCCTACCCGTTCCTGGCCGGCATGATCGGCCTGCAACCCGACGCCGAGGCCGCCGGCCAGCGTGAGATCAGCGGCGAGGCGATCAGCCGCCGCAGCGCCGAGGTGGTGGCCGAGCTGCTGCGGCGGCTCGCCCGGGAGCGGCCGCTGCTGGTGGTGCTGGACGATCTGCAGTGGGCGGACGAGCCCACGCTGGAGCTGGTCGAGTCGCTGTTCGCGCTGACTGAGAGCGAGCCGCTGGGCCTGATGCTGCTGTATCGCAGCGATCGCGAAGCCGGCTCGTGGCGGATCGGCGAGCGCGCCCGGCAGCTCTACGCCCACCGCTACCGCGAGGTCGAGCTGGAGGCGCTCAGCGAACAGGCCAGCAACCAGCTGATCGAGGGGCTGGCCGAGGGCGCGCTGCCCGACGGCGTGGCCGACCTCTTGGTACAGCGGGCCGGGGGCAACCCCCTGTTCCTGGCCGAGGCGCTGCGTGGCCTGGTCGAGCAGGGCTCGCTGAAGCGCGGCGCAGACGGCTTGTGGGCGGCATCCGACGCGGAGCTCGAGGTGCCGGCGCTGGTGCAGGGGGTGCTACAGGCCCGGCTCGACCGGCTCGATCCGGCCGCCCGCGAGGTGGTCGCCGTCGCGGCCGTGATCGGGCGCCGGTTCGGCATGCCGCTGCTCGAGCTGCTGGTCGACCCGGCCACGCTGCCGGCCGCCCTCTCCCAGCTGCTCCGGCTGGAGCTGATCGTCGAGGAGCAGCGGCGGCCGTTCCCGGCCTACCGGTTCCGGCACGGACTGGTGCAGGAGGCCGCGTACGCCACCATCACCGACGCTCGCCGCACCGTGCTGCACGGCCGCGTCGGGCTGGCTCTCGAGCAGCTGGGCGAGATCGAGGGCCCCGGCCCGCGCGCGCTGGCCCACCTCGCTCGCCACTTCAGCGAGGCGGACGACGCCGACCGCGCCGCCGACTACCTGATCCGGGCCGGCGACGAGGCCCGCGCCATCTACGCGGACCAGGAGGCGATCAACTACTACCGCCGCGCCCGCCGGTTCCTGCAGCGGCTGGGCGATGACGGCCGCTCGCGCGAGACGCTGTTCAAGATCGCCCTGATGCATCACCTGACCTTCAACTACGCCGAGGCCGAGTCGGCCTACGACGAGGCGTTCGCCTGCAAGGTCGAGCCTGTGCAACAGACGCAGGCGGTGGAGCGGCTGGTGACGGAGCTGCCCGCACCGCGCCGGATCGCTCCCGGGCTGGAGTACATCAGCGACACCAACGCGCTCACCGCCCACGTCTTCAACGGCCTGCTGATGGTCGACTGCGATTTGAACGTGATGCCGTCGCTGGCCGAGAATTTCCGCGTCTCGGCGGACGGCCTCAGCTACCTGTTCCAGATCCGGGCCACCGCCCGCTGGAGCGACGGCCAACCGGTGACCGCACACGACTTCGTGGACACGTGGCAGCGGGCGCGGCGGATGTCGACGGCCACCGCCTTCCTGCTCGAGGACATGGAGACGGCGGAGGCGCTCGACGATCACACGCTGGAGGTGACGCTGCGAGAGCCGCGCAACTACTTCCTGTACGTGCTGGCGGCACCGGCCTCGTATCCGTGGCCGAGGCATCTGTGCGAGCGGTTCGGTGAGAATTGGACGGCCGAGCAGCCGCTGGTCTCGAACGGCCCGTACCTGCTGGACGACTTCCGCGATGACGGCCTCACGCTGGTCGCCAATCCCGGCTTCGATGGCCCTCGCGGCAACCTGCGCGAGGTGGAGGTGCGCTACCGCAGCGCGGCATCGGATCCGGTGGCCCTGTGGGCCGACGGCGAGTTCGATGCCCTCAGCACCGCCCACGCGCTCGGTGAGCGCGACAACGCGACCGACATCGCGGTGGCGCCGGCCCTGGGCACGACGATGCTCGGCTTCCACCTGGTCGCGCCGTTCGACGATCCGCGCGTGCGCTCGGCGGTGGCGGCCGTTGTCACCGGCCTGGGCGGAGAGATGGAGCGGCTGGGGATGGCGGCCCGCCCGGCCCGGGGTGGTGGCCTGATGCCGCCGGCGATGCCCGGCCACATGCACCACGCGCGCGCCGAGCTGACGCTCGAACAGGCCCGCGAGCTGCTGGCCGAAGCGGGGTTCGCCGACGGCGACGGGATGCCCGCGGTGCGGTCGGCAATGCCGGCCTACCTTGGGCCGCTGGAGGCGCCGCTGGCCGACCGGCTCGCGCAGCTCGGCCTTGCCAGCGAGCTGACGTGGGTCGAGAGGGGTGCGCCGATCAGCCCGCTCGACTGCCACCTTTGGCTGTCCACCTGGCTGGCCGACTACCCCGATCCCGATGGCTTCTTCCGCGGACTCCTCACCGATCGACAGGACGGACTGCTGGCGAATGCGCACCTGACCGAGCTGCTGGCCGAGGCGCGCGCGAGCCAGGACCGGGACGAGCGGCTGCGGCTCTACTCCGAGGTCGACCGTCGGCTGGTCGAGCAGGCGTTGCTGCTGCCGGTGGCCTATTCGCGCTCGGTGCTGCTGACGCGGCCGTGGGTGAGCGGCGTGTGGGCGAACGCGCTGACATTGATCCGGTTCGACCAGGCGATGGTCGAGCGCTGAGCGCAGGCGGAGTGCATCCAACGCTGGGCGGCTCCCGCGCCGATTCGCTCGACCGGCTGGCCGGCGCAGAGGTGGACGTGCTCGTGATCGGTGCGGGCATCCTCGGCGCCGCCACCGCCTGGGCCGCTGCCCGCGCCGGCGCCAGCGTGGCGTTGGTCGATCAGGGCGATATCGCCGGGGCGACGTCGTCCGCGTCCTACAAGCTGCTTCACGGCGGCCACAGCAACCTGGCGATGGGCGATATCAAGCTGGTGATCGAGGCCCACCGCGAGCGGCGCCTGAGCGACTAGCGGCTCTC
>JAWVEC010000292.1:0-4578 GCA_033856975.1 Gaiellales bacterium | reverse complement strand
ATGGCCGGTGACCTGGTCGAGGGCACGCTGGTACCGCGCCTGCTGACCGAGGCACCGCCGCCGCTGGGCCCGCTCGGCGGCGTGCTGCCGCCGCGGACGCAGCCGGTGCCGCTCGGACAGCGGGTGGTGTGGCTGCCGGTGGAGCGGATCGTGCGAGCGCCGCTGGAGGCGCGGGTCTACTCGATCGAGGTGCCCGAGACGGAGACGTTCGTCACCACCGGCGGCACGATCGTGCACAACTGCTTCCCCAAGGATGTCCAGGCGCTCAAGCAGCTGGCCGGCAACTCGGGCTACCACTTCCAGCTGCTGACCTCGGTGATCGAGGTCAACGAGCTGCAGAAGCGACGCGTGGTGGGAAAGCTCGAGCGGCACTTGGGGTCGCTGCGCGGGCGCCGCATCGCGCTGCTCGGGCTGGCGTTCAAGGCAAACACGGATGACATGCGCGAGGCCTCCAGCTTGGTGCTGTCCGCGCGGCTGCTGGCCGAGGGCGCGGACGTGGTTGCCTACGACCCGGTGGCGATGACCGGCGCCGAAGCGTTGCTGGGCGATCGGGTCGTGCTGGCCGGCTCGATGCTGGAGGCGGTGCGGGGCGCGGACGCGGTGGTGATCGTGACCGAGTGGGGCGAGTTCCGGTCGGTTGCGTCGCCGCAGGTACGCGCCGCCATGGCCACGCCGCTGATCGTGGACGGGCGCAACCTGCTCGACCCCGCGCTGGTGCGCGCCGCCGGCTTCCTCTACGAGTCGGTCGGCAGGCCGAGCGCGGAGCCCGCGGTGTGATCGCCGTGATCCTGGCCGGCGGTGAGGGCACGCGGCTGCGCCCGCTCACCGAGTGGCTGCCAAAGCCGATGCTGCCGATCGCAAACCGCCCCTTCCTCGAACACCAGATCGAGCACCTCCACCGGCATGGGATCACGCGTGTGATCCTCTCCTGCGGCTATCTGCCCGATCCGATCCGGGACCACTTCGGCGACAGCCTGGAGTACGCGGTCGAGCCCGAGCCGCTTGGCACCGGCGGTGCGATCGGCTTCGCGGCCGCCGGCATCGGCGAGACGTTCGTGGTCTGCAACGGCGACGTGCTGACCGATCTCGACCTGACGGCGCTGCTCGCCATGCACCACGACCGCGGCGCGCGCGCGACGATCGCGCTTCACCAGGTGGCTGATCCCAGCCCGTACGGGTTGGTGCGAACCGATGCCGAGGGAGCGGTGACGGCGTTCGTCGAGAAGCCGGGCGCGGGGGAGGCCGACGTGGACACGATCAATGCCGGCACCTACGTGATCGAGCCCGAGGTGCTGCGACTGATCGAGCCCGAGCGGATGGTGTCCGTCGAGCGAGAGGTGTTCCCGCGCCTGGTCGGGAGCGGGCTGTGGGCGAAGGCCGACGCGGGCCGCTGGCGTGACATCGGCACTCCCGAGAGCTATCTGGCCGCGAACCTCGAGCGGATGCCCGACGGCGGACTGATCGACCCGTCCGCGGTGGTGGACGCCGCTGCCGACGTGGCCGACTCGGTGATCGGCGCCGGGGTTCGCGTGCAGGCGGGCGCGCGTGTACGGTGGTGCGTGGTGCTGCCCGGAGCCGTCGTGCGATCGGGTTCGGCATTCGATGGCCAGATCGTCGGCCGGGATGGAGAGCCGGTGTGGTAGACGCACAGGGCATGCGAGGGGCGATCGAGGCGATGGCCTCGCATCTTCGCGAGGGCGATGCGATCGGCCGTGAGGCCGGCCGGCGGCTGACGCCTCCGACCGCCGTGGTGATCGCCGGCATGGGCGGCTCGGCGATGAGCGGCGAGCTGCTGCGCGGCCTGGTGATCGCCGACTGCGACGTGCCGGTGACGCGCGTGCGCGGGTTCGGCGTGCCGAAGTGGGCGGGGAAGGGCACCCTGGTCGTCTGCTCGAGCTACTCAGGGGACACCGCCGAGACGCTGTCGTGCGCCGACCAGGCGCACGGGCAGGGCGCGGAGCTGCTGTGCGTCGGCATGGGAGGCGCGCTGGGCGAGCGCGCCGAGAGCTGGGATGCAGCGTTCGCGCGTGTGCCGGGCGGCCTCCAGCAGCGCGCTGCGCTGGGCTACCTGTTCGGAGCGATGGCGGGCGCCTTCGCCGCCTGCGGCTTGGCAGTCGAAGGTATGGCCGAGCAGTGCGCGCGTGGGGTGGAGGGGGTCGACCGCGAGGCTGCCGGCGCCTTGGGTGAGCGGATGGTCGGCACCGTGCCGCTGGTCTACGGCGCCGGCCCGCTGGCCGCGGTCGCCTACCGGTGGAAGACGCAGCTGAACGAGAACGCGAAGATGCACGCCTTCAGCCACGCGTTTCCCGAGCTCGGCCACAACGAGATCGTGGCCTGGGAGGGCGCCGCGGCGGAGAGGTTCGCGGCCGTGGTGCTGCGCGACCGTGACGAGTTGCCCCAGATGCGGCGGATGATCGAGATCGCGTCGGAGCTGATCGAGCCGGACGCGGCGTTCATCGAGCATGTATGGGGTGTCGGCGACACGCCCGCCGCACGCGCCTTCTCGACGGTGGCGTACGGCGACTGGGTCAGCTACCACGCCGCACTCACCCGCGGCGTCGACCCGACACCGGTCGAGCGGATCGGCATGCTCAAGCAGCGCCAGGCCCAGTAGCACACCCCGCCGCCCACCGCCATCCCCACATCGCGCGCCCAATTATTGGAGTCAAACACTCCCCGGGCGATCGTGACGCTCCCGTGTCGCAATTGTGACAGGTTGCCGGCCTGGTTGAACCGATCCCTCTCCGCGCTCAATTATTGGAGTCAAACACTCCCCGTTTGGTTTTGACGTGGATGTTGCAAGATTGGAACACTTGGCGGGGCGTCGAGGGGGTGGAAACGGTCGGTTTTGCGATCGGTGGGCCCGTAAACTGCGCTTATGCGTAGGTTCAGACGAACCCCGATCGAGTCGATCCTGCTCCGGTTGAGCACGCCGGTCTATTGGATGTCCGGCCCTGAGGGCATGGTTGAGTTCGGCTGGTTGTCGGACGCGCTCGACGCCGCTCGGGACGGGGCCCAGCGGCGGCCCGATTTCGCCTGGCAGGTCGTGCAGGCGCGGCGAGGCAGGCCGTACCGTCTCGAGTACGCGCACGACCCGGGCGGTGGACCGCCCGATGGCTCGGTCCGCGAACCGCGACGCCCGGCGCCACGACCGCGTTCCGGGGCGGTGGAGATCGACCTGCCCGACTTGTCGGAATAGCCCGATCCGCTAGAGTCTCGGCCCGATGAGCACCACCACACCGAGCGACGTTCGAGACCTGGCGCTTGCCCCCGAGGGCGTTCGCAGGATCGAGTGGGCTGACCGGCAGATGCCGGTGCTGGCGCAGATCCGCGAGCGTTTCGAGGCCGAGCGGCCGTTGGACGGCATCCGCATCGCCGCCTGCCTGCACGTCACCAGCGAGACGGCCAACCTGATGCGCACGCTCAAGGCCGGCGGCGCCGACGTGGTGCTGTGCGCCTCCAACCCGCTCTCGACCCAGGACGACGTGGCGGCCGCGCTGGTCACCGAGTACGGCATCTCCGTGTTCGCGCGCAACGGCGAGGACGACGAGACCTACTACTCCCACATCGAGGCCGCCATCGACCACCATCCGCACGTGACGATGGACGACGGCGCTGACGTGATCGGCGTGCTGCACTCCAAGCGGCCCGAGCAGCTGAGCGAGATCCTGGCCGGCACCGAGGAGACGACCACCGGCGTGATCCGGCTGAAGGCGATGGAGGCCGACGGCACGCTCGGCTTCCCGATCCTGGCCGTCAACGAGGCCAACACCAAGCACCTGTTCGACAACCGCTACGGCGTCGGCCAGTCGACGCTGGACGGCATCATCCGCGCCACCAACGTGCTGCTGGCCGGAAGCACCTTCGTGATCGGCGGCTACGGCTGGAGCGGTCGCGGCCTGGCCGAGCGGGCGCGCGGCATGGGCGCCCACGTGATCGTGGTCGAGGTCGACCCGCTGCGCGCGCTGCAGGCGGTGATGGACGGCTTCACGGTCACCACCATGGCCGCGGCCGCCCGCCGCGGCGATATCTTCTGCACCGCCACCGGCGACAAGAACGTGATCCGGCGCGAGCACTTCGAGGTCATGAAGGACACCGCGATCCTCTCGAACACCGGCCACTTCAACGTCGAGATCGATATCCCGGCGCTGCGGGAGATGGCGACCAGGGTGTCCGTGGCGCGGCCGATGGTCGAGCAGTTCGACATGCCCGACGGCCGCCGATTGTTCCTGCTGGCCGAGGGCCGGCTGGTCAACCTGGCCGCGGCCGAGGGACACCCGGCCTCGGTGATGGACATGAGCTTCGCCAACCAGGCCCTGTCGGCCGAGTTCGCGGTCAAGAACCACGCCGACCTCGAGGCCAAGGTGTACGTCGTGCCGAAGGATCTGGACGACGAGGTGGCGCGCCTCAAGCTGGCCGCAATGGGCGTCGAGATCGACAGCCTGACCGCCGAGCAGCAGAAGTACCTCTCGTCGTGGGACGAGGGCACCTAACCCACGCCGGCCTGAGCGTCGACTCCGGCGGCTCCTCGCTTGCGCCCGACTCGATCGTCCGGATCGAGGACGGCCGGCTGGTGCT
>JAWVEC010000291.1:0-10935 GCA_033856975.1 Gaiellales bacterium | reverse complement strand
CGGCGGCGTCGGCACCCAGCCAGGCCGGGGCGGCGGCGGCGTCCAGCGCCCCGCGCACCAGGCCCAGCTTCGCCTCCAGCCGACGGCTCGCGCTCACGCCGGCGCCCGGCCCAGCTCGAGCAGGTGTGCGAAGCGGGACGGGGTGATCCAGTCGGCGGCACGCGGGCGCGCCCTCACGGCATGCCGCTCGATCAGCGCCGTCTGCGGGCGCCGCATGCGCTCGTCCACGAGGCGGGCGACCTCGGGCTGCCGGCTGAGGCCGAGGCAGGTCTCGCAGTAGCCGTCGCAGGCGCCGTCCGAGTCCTGATCGGCGATCCAGCGCGGGCCGAAGGTACGGATCGCGCGAAGCATCGCCGACTCGCGAGCGCGGCGGGCGATCACCGGCCACTCGTCAACGGCGGCATCGCCCAGCCGCAGGTGCTCGGGCGTGGGGCCGTCGATCGCCGCCTGGCTGCAGCACGCAACGACGGTGCCGTCGAACGCCACCACCGGCCAGGACGCGAGCCGGCACGGCTCGGCGACGGAGGCGCGGGGTTGATCGGTCGCGCCCAGCCACTCGCCGGCGCGCCCGACCGCAGCCACCAGCGCGACGTAGATCGGGCAGCGGTCGTCGAGCGCGCGGCGGATCTCGTCGATCGCCCTGTCCAGATACGGATCGTCGGCGGCATCGCCCGTCAGGTGCACGCTGACCTGCTTGCCGTCGTCGAGCAGGCCGCGCAGCACGTCCAGCACGGCCGCCCGCGGCACCTCCCGCTCGTGGAAGCGGTCGATGCTGGCCGAGACGTGGTCGAGCGGCTGCAGCGCGTTTCGAATCGCGGCCGGGGTGCGCCCGCGGGCGGCGAAGAACATGCCCGAAAGCACCGCCGTTCGGGCTCCCGACCGCGCCGCCAGCTGGGCCAGATCGCGCACCAGACGCGGCCGCAGCAGCGGCTCGCCGCCGGTCAGCGAAACGATGCCGGGCCGCTCGTCCGGCCGGAACGAGCCGACCAGCCGCAGGAACGGCTCGGCCGCATGCTGTTCGGCGTGCGGCGTCGAACGGGTCGAGCAGTGCGCGCAGTGCAGCGGACAGCGCCGCGTCAGGCTGAGATAGAGGCCGCCGCCGGGGTCGGCGCGGGCCGCGAACAGCTCGGACAGGTGCACCGGGCGCTCAGTAGCCCGCGGCGCCGACCCGCTTGATGGGCTGCATCTGCTTGCCCTTGTTGTCGATCGAGACGAGCGCGTCCACCTCGTGGCGGGAGAGCGACTTCAGCAGCTCGATCTCCCCCTCGTCCAGCGAATCGATGCTGAGCCCCGTCTGCTGAAGGTAATCAGCGACGGGATCGTACGTGTGGCCGCCGTCGGGCATGATGGGCTCCTGTTCTCGTGACATTTGCCGCGACGATACCGGATCGGCGGCTCGGAATGGGCTCTCCGGCCTGCCGACCTCACGTCGTTGCGGCCGCTCGGCGGGCGTATATTGCACTCGTGGCAAATCGTACCGAGTCACGACGCACGGTCACGGTCGTCTTCACCGATGTGACCGGCTCGACCGGGCTGGGCGAGAGCCTCGACCCGGAGGCCGTGCGGCGCGTGATGGAGCGCTACTTCGAGACCGCGTCGGCCGTGCTCGTCCGCCACGGCGGCACGGTCGAGAAGTTCATCGGCGACGCGGTGATGGCCGTGTTCGGCGTGCCCCGGCTGCACGAGGACGACGCGCTGCGCGCCGCTCGGGCGGCGGTCGAGATGCGCACGGAGCTGGCGGCGCTGAACGACGAGCTCGAGCGTGACTGGGGCGTCAGGCTGCGCACCCGCACCGGCGTCAACACCGGCGAGGTGGTGGCCGGCGATCCCGCGGGCGGCCAGGCGCTGGTCACCGGGGATGCCGTCAACATCGCCGCCCGGCTCGAGCAGCTGGCCGGCCCGGACGAGATCCTGATCGGCGAGGCCACGCACGCGCTGACCGCCAACGCCACCCGCGCCGAGCCGGTCGAGCCGCTGCAGGCGCGCGGCAAGCGGGCGCCGGTGACGGCGTGGCGGCTGCTCGAGGTGCACGGCGACGATCCCTACCTGCGCCGGCTCGACACGCCGCTGGTCGGACGCCGTGAGGAGCTCGCGCAGCTCCGCGACGCCTACACCCGGGCCGTACGGCAGCGCTCCTGCGCGCTGTTCACCTTGATCGGGCCGGCGGGGATCGGCAAGTCGCGGCTGACGCTCGAGTTCGTGCGCTCGGTGCAGGATGAGGCCCGGGTGCTGACGGGGCGTTGCCTGCCCTACGGCGAGGGCATCACCTACTGGCCGCTGGCCGAGATCGTGCGCGGCCTCGGCGGCGAGGACGTGCAGGGCGCGATCGCGGGGCTGCTGGCAGACGATCCCGAGCGCGAGCGGGTGGCGGCGCTGGTCGCGTCGCTGGTGGGTCAGTCGGAGGTGACGGCCGGCACCGACGACGTGGGCTGGGCGATGCGCCGCCTGCTGGAGGCGCTGGCCAGCGAGCGCCCGCTGGTGATCTCGCTGGAGGACGTCAACTGGGCCGAGCCGACCCTGCTCGACCTGATCGAGCAGATCGCGGAGTGGTCGCGGGAGGCACCGATCATGATCCTGTGCAGCGCCCGCGACGAGCTGATCGAGCTGCGCCCGACCTGGGCGGGCGGCCTGCGCAACGCCACCACCGCCCTGCTCGAGCCGCTGTCGGCCAGCGAATCGGTGGCACTGATCGACCATCTTTCCAGCGACCAGCAGATCGACCAGCCGACCGCCCGCCGGGTGGCGAGCATGGCCGCCGGCAATCCGCTGTTCGTCGAGCAGCTGCTGGCCACGGTCGGCGCGGGCCAGCGGCTCGACGTGACCACGCTGTCCACCATCCACGCCGTCATCAGCGCCCGGCTGGACGCGCTGTCCGTGGCCGAGCGGACGGTGATCGAGTGCGCCTCGGTGATGGGCAAGGAGTTCTCTTCACAGCCGCTGGACGCGATGCTGGCCGTGGATGCCGGCGGTGCGGCGGTGGCCGAGACGCTGGCCCGGCTGGCGCGCAAGGATCTGATCCGCCCCACGCGGTCGCCGTTCGACGCCGGCGATGCTTACCGGTTCGGCCACCTGCTGGTGCGTGATGCGGCCTACGCGCGGCTGCCCAAGCACCGCCGGGCCCAGCTGCACGAGCGGTTCGCCGGCTGGATCGGCGCGTCCGCGACGGCACATGAGGCCGAGCTGTCGGAGGTGATCGGGTACCACCTCGAGCAGGCGCACCAGCTGCGCACCGAGCTTGGTCCGCTGGACGAGGCCGGCCGCGGGCTGGCGCTGGGGGCCGGCCGCGCGCTGGTCGCCGCCGGGCTCCGTGCCCAGCGGCGGATGGACGCGCCGGCCGCCGTCAACCTGCTGGGCCGGGCCGCGGCGCTGCTGACCGATCAGCCGCAGGCCCGCTGCGAGGTGCTGCCGGAGCTGGCGCTTGCCAACGCCGGCCTGCCCGATCTGCCGCGTGCCCGCGAGCTGCTGGACGAGGCGCTGGACGCGGCGCTCGCGGCCGGCGACAGCTGCGGCGAGCAGCGTGCCCTGCTCGCCCACGCCCACGCGCTGTGGACCTCCACCGGCAGCGGTGAGCCGCTGGCGCACGCCGCCGATCGGGCGATTCCGGTGTTCGAGCAGGCCGGCGACGACCGCTGGCTGGTGCGGGCCTGGCTGTGGCGCGCGTTCGCCCACCAGGGCGAGTCGCAGTACGGCCCGGCGGCGGTCGCGCTGGAGCAGGCGCGCAGGCACCTGCCTGCGACGGGCGGCATGGCGGAGGAGCGGTCGGTGTTCGGCAACCTCGCGCTCAGCCTGTGGCTCGGGCCGGTACCGTCCGGCGAGGCGATCGACCGCTGCCGTCGCCTGATCGCGACCGAGCGCGAGCGCCACAGCGCCGCCGAGGCGTTCGTAACCGTGCCGCTGGCGATGCTGCTGGCCGGCGTCGGCCGGCTCGATGAGGCGTACGTCCTGCTGGAGACGGCCTCCGAGCTGTTCGATCGCGCTCCCAACGTCACGCGCCCTGAGATATCTCTGTACACCGGCCTGATCCACCTGATGGGCGGCGATCCCGAGCGGGCCGAGCGCAGCCTGCGGGCGGCGCTCGAACCGGCTCGGCCGTTCTCCGAACAGGTCAGCATGTGCGAGACGGCGGCCGGCCTCGCACACTGCCTGGTCGACCTGGGCACGATCGACGAGGCGGCGAGGTGGGCCGAGACCAGCCGCACGACCGCGGCGCCCGACGACCTTGGCAACCAGATCGCGTGGCGAACGGCCGTTGCCCGCGTGGACGCGCGACGCGACGGACGACGTGCGGCGGCGATCGCCCACGAGGGCGTCGAGCTGGCGGAGCGCACCGATGCGCCCAGCATGCAGGGGGACGCGTTGATGGCAGAGGCCGAGGTGCGGCGGCTGTCGGGCGATGCCGACGCCGCCCGGTCGGCGGCGGAGCAGGCGCTGGAGCGTTACCGCAGCAAGGGCATCACGGCCTCTGCCGGCCGCGCGCAGACGCTGCTCCAGGCGCTGGCCGCCGGCGACGCGGCGCGGCGGTAGCACGGAGCGCGACCCTTCCCGCTCACAACCAGCCTGGTGCCTGGCAAACGCGGAACGCGGTGCCTGGCACCATCGAGCCGCGACATAGCGTCGCCGCAGCATTGGCGGCCGCACGGCGCCTGACGGTCGTCTGCTCGCCGCCGCACGTTGGGTGCAGCTCGGTCGTGCCAGGCACCGGCCTTTCGGCCGTTGCCAGGCACGGTAGTGGGCGTGATCTGGCTGCGAACTCGCAGCCGCGAGTCGGTGCCAGAGGAGCTGGTGTTAGTAGGTGTAGCTGCGGCGCCCGCTGCGGCGCCGGTTGGCGTACGACTGGTTGGCCCGGTGGATGGCGTCGAACTCCTCCAGCGAGCGACCCGACCCCACCGCCACGCAGGTCAGCGGTGACTCGGCCAGGTGCACCGGCATCTGCGTCTCGGCCCGGATCCGCTCGGTCATGCGCTGGAGAAGCGCACCGCCGCCGGCCAGCACGATGCCGCGATCCATGATGTCTGACGCCAGCTCGGGAGGCGTCTTGTCGAGCGTCTGCTTGACCGCGTCGATGATCTGGGTCAGCGGCACCTCGAGCGCGGTGCGCACCTCGGCGCTCGACAGCACGACCGTCTTCGGCAGGCCGGAGACGAGGTCGCGTCCCCGGATCTCGGCCTCCACCTCTTCGGGCAGCTCGTAGGCGGAGCCGATCTCGAGCTTGACCTCCTCGGCCGTCTGCGAGCCGATCATCAGCTTGTACTCGCGCTTGACGTGCTCGATGATGGCCTCGTCCAGCTCGTCCCCCCCGACCCGGATCGACTGCGAAACCACGATCCCGCCCAGCGAGATCACCGCCACCTCGGTGGTGCCGCCGCCGATGTCGACGATCATGTTTCCGGTCGGCTCGGAGACGGGCAATCCGGCGCCGATCGCCGCCGCCATCGGCTCCTCGATCAGGTACGCCTGGCGGGCGCCGGCCGAGTACGTGGCCTCCTCGACGGCGCGCTTCTCCACCCCGGTCACACCGGACGGAACACACACCACCACCCGCGGGTGCGCCCACCTGTTCTGGTGCACCTTCTGGATGAAGTGGCGGAGCATCTGCTCGGTGACATCGAAGTCGGCAATCACGCCGTCCTTGAGCGGGCGGATGGCCTGAATGTCACCTGGCGTGCGGCCCAGCATGCGCTTGGCCTCGATCCCGACCGCGTGGACATCGCCGGTTCGCTGGTCGATTGCGACCACCGATGGCTCGGACAGAACGATGCCCCGGCCGCGCACATACACGAGCGTGTTTGCGGTGCCGAGATCAACCGCCATGTCGCGACCGCCAAACCCGGTCAGTGAGTTGAAGATGCCGATAAGATGGTCCTTTCGTAACCGCTGCAAATGCGGCAATTGAAGGGAGCGCAGTCTAGCAGCGGACAGCCTGCTCGGCTTCCGCCAGCAGATCCAGCAGCGCCGCCACGGGCAGGCCGACCACGTTGGTGTAGTCGCCGGCGATCCGCGTCACCAGCGCGGCGCCCACCCCCTGCACGGCGTAGCCGCCGGCTCGGTCGCGCCACTCGCCGGTGGCCAGGTACCACTCCACGTCGTCATCGCCCAGCGGGCGGAAGGTCACCTCGGTGGAGGCCAGCCGAGTCAGCTCCCGGCCACCGGTGAGCAGGCACATGCCGGAGTGCACGAGGTGCGATCGCCCGGCCAGGCGCCGCAGCATCCCGGCCGCCTCGGGCGCGTCGGCGGGCTTTCCGAGCAGCCGGCCGTCGACGTCGACCACCGTGTCCACGCCCAGCACCAGCCCGGCAGCGACAGCACCGGCGGCCTTGCCGCGGGCGTGCTCGAGCGCCGCCTGGGCGGGCGTCAGCCCCGCCAGCTCGTGCTCCTGGTAGCTGCTGGGGACGACCGTGAAATCGAAGCCGAGCTGTTCCAGGATCGCGCGTCGCTGCGGCGAGCGCGAGGCCAGCGCCAGCGGACTGCTCGGGATCACCCGGCCAGATCGTCGGCGGTGAAGTAGATCGCGATCTCGCGCTCTGCCGAGGCCACCGAGTCGGAGCCGTGGATGACGTTCTCGCCCAGCTCGAGCGCGTAGTCGCCGCGGATCGTGCCCGGCGCCGACTCGAGCGGGTTGGTGGTGCCCATCATCGTGCGCACGGTGGCCACGGCGGCCGGCCCCTCCAGCACCATCGCCACCACCGGAGCGGACGTGATGAACTCGACCAGTCCCGGATAGAACGGCTTTCCCTCATGCTCGGCATAGTGCTGTCCGGCCAGGTCGGGCGTGACCCGCAGCAGCCTGAGCGCGCGGATCGTGAATCCGCGGCGCTCGAACCGGGCCAGGATCTCGCCGGTCAGGCGGCGGGCATGCGCGTCCGGTTTGATCATCACGAAGGTTCGCTCGAGGTCGGCCATCAGGGTCTCCTTCGACGAGGAATCGGGGTCAGGCTTCGGTGGTGGTGCGCCGTGTGACCACTTCGTGCTCGCGCGGCTCGGCCGAGCGCTGGGCGCCCGCCACCGCGGTCTCGCAGTACGGGCACAGCCGCCACTCGGGATCGAGCGGGCTCTTGCAGCGTCGACACGCGTTCTTGAGCTTGGTACCGCAGTGCGGGCAGGAGAGGAAGGCCGGGTCGGCCGGGTTGCGGCAGTACGGGCACACCTCGTCGGCGCCCAAACGCCGCTCCATGGCGCGGATCTCGAGCTCGCGCTCGCGCACGTCGCTGAGGTACTCCGGCGGCCGCAGGAACAGGTAGATGACGACGCCCAGCGGGCCGAACAGCACCGCCGCGGCGACGCACACCGCCACGATCACGGGGTCGTCGATCCGGCGCCTGGCATCCTTCGCCGTCCAGAATGCGAGCGCCAGCCAGATCGCGATCACAAACAGCGCCGCCACCCGCACGATCGCGACGAAGTAGCCGGAGCTGAAGAAGTCGCCGATGCCTGAGAGCGGGCCGGAGCTGGAGGCGGCGGATGAGGTGGCGAGCAAGGTCACGCGGGCGTCCCGAGGGAGTGTACGGGCGGCTGCGGTCGGACCGCAACGGTTGCCGTCACCGGGGATCCTGGTTGAGATCGTTCAGCAGGTACAGCGAGCCGCAAACGACCACCGCACCCTCGGGTCCCGCGAGCAGCCTTGCGGCGTCCAGCGCCTCCTGTGGCGACTCGGCCACCGGCCCGCCGGCCAGCGACGCGACCGTCTCTGCCGGCATCGATCGCGAGTTGGACGAGCTGGTCGCGACCACCGTCGGACAGACCGTCTTCAGCAGCGACAGCATGGTCGGCACGTCCTTGTCGGCCAGCGCCGAGAACACCGCCACCGCCTGGCGGTCTCCCAAAAGCGCGGGCAGCTCCCCGACCAGCCGCTGCATGCCGGCCGGATTGTGGGCGCCGTCCCACACCTCGAGCGGCGCCCGGCCGCGCAGCTCGAGCCGCCCCGGCACCTGCAGGTTGGCGATCGGCGTCGGATCGACCGGCTGGCCAAGCGCCGCCTCGACCGCCGCCAGCGCCACCGCGCGGTTCTGATCCTGGTATGAGCCGCCGACCGAGACGACCTTCGTCCACGCGGCCTGGGGCGCGGACGCCTCCCAGCCCGGCTCTCCGATCACCAGGTATCCGCCCTCCGGCACCACGGCCAGCTTCTCGCGGGCGATCTGCTCGCGGCTGCGTCCCAGCAGCTCCGAGTGCTCCATCGAGACGTTGGTCAGCACCTGCACCACCGACCGCGCCAGCACGTTGGTCGCATCGAGCCGGCCACCCAGCCCCGCCTCCACCACCGCCCACTCGACGCCGGCATGCGAGAAGGCGAGCAGCGCGGCGCCGGTCAGAGCCTCGAACTGGGTCAGCGCGAGGCCGGAGTCGCGCACCGCATCCACCGCCGAGGCATACTCGCGCTCGCCGATCACCTCGCCGCGAAGCCGGATCCGCTCGCGGAAGGTGGTGATGTGCGGCGAGAGATAGGCACCGGTGGCCACGCCCTCGGCCTCCAGCAGCGCCTCGCAGAACCTCACGGTGGACGACTTGCCGTTCGAGCCGACGACGTGGATGGCGTCGAAGTCGCGCTCCGGGTGGCCCAGCGCCGCCAGCAACGCGTGGATCCGGTCGAGCCCGAACTCCATGCCCATCAGCTCGAGGGAGTCGATGTAGTCGCCGGCCGTCACCGCGCTGCTCACATCTCCGCCAGGCGTTGACGCAGGTCGGCGATCTCGGCCTCGAACCGCCGCGCCTTCTCGCGCTCGGCCTCCACCAGTTCGGCTGGGGCACGAGCGATGAAGCCCTCGTTGGCCAGCTTGGCCCGGGCTCGCTCGAGCTCGGCCGTCGCCTCCGCCAGCCTGCTCTCGAGCTGCGCGGCATTGGCCAGCGCCGTCGCTGACGCCGCCGGCGCCGAGGCGTCGACGGTCACGTCGGCGTTCTTCGGTAGCAGCGAGCGAAACAGGGTGTCGGGCTTGACGACCACCGCCGGCGTCTCACCGTCGTTCGCGATCCGGCGCGCCTCGGAGATCACCTCCATGTCCTTGAGCGCGGCGTCCTCCAGGGCAGGATCGCGATGCTGCGGACAGGGCTCGGGCATCGCCGAAGCCATCAGCAGCCCGTGGTCGCCCGGCATGAAGCTCCAGATCTCCTCGGTCACGAACGGCACCACCGGGTGGGCGATCGCGAGCATCCGTTCCAGCACCCACAGCAGCGTGGCCGAGACCTCGCGCCGGGCCTGTTCGTCGTCGCCGTAGAGTCGGGCCTTCGCTGCCTCGACGTACCAGTCGCAGAAGTCGGTCCAGATCAGCGAGTACAGCGTCTTGACCGCTCCCGAGAAGTCGTAGGCATCGATCAGGCGCAGCACATCGCCCCGTGCCGCCTCCAGCCGAGAGAGCATCCACACGTCCTCGGGCTGCGTTGCAGCCGGGGCCGCCGGCACGGCGCTGTCGGCTTGCAGCAGCACGAAGCGGGACGCGTTCCAGAGCTTGTTGGCGAGCTTCGCCCCCTCGTCGATCATGCCCTCGGCGAAGCGCACGTCCTGCGTCGAGCTCATCTTCAGCAGCCCGTAGCGGGTGCCGTCGGCGCCGTAACGCTCGATCAGTTCGAGCGGGTTGATGCCGGTGCCGAGCGACTTGGACATGCGGCGGCCGTCGGCGGCCTGGATGATGGAGGTGATGTACACGTCCTTGAACGGGATGTCGCCCATGAACTCGATCCCCATCATCAGCATCCGGGCCACCCACAGGTTGATGATGTCGCGGGCGGTGACCACGACGTCGCCGGGATAGAAGGCCTCCAGCCGCTCGGTCTGCTCTGGCCAGCCCAGCGTTGCAAACGGCCACAGCGCCGAGGAGAACCAGGTGTCGAGCACGTCGGGGTCGCGCTCAAGCTCGGCCGAGCCGCACTCGGCGCAGGCGTCCGGCGCGCTCGTCTCGGCCATGGCGTGGCCGTTGGGGCAGTACCAGACCGGGATCTGGTGGCCCCACCAGAGCTGGCGCGACACGCACCAGGGTCGGATGTTGTCCATCCAGTGGAAGTAGGTGTTCTCCTGCGACTTGGGGATGAAGCGCACGCGGCCCGACCGCAGCTCGGCGTTGGCCGCCTCGGCCAGCTCGTCCATGCGCATGAACCACTGCAGCGAGATCAGCGGCTCGATCCGGTCGCCGGAGCGGTCGCAGTGGCCGACCTCGTGCTCGTAGGGCTCCTCGCCGCGCAGCAGGCCGTCGGCGAACAGGCGGTCGACCACCTTCTGGCGTGCCACGGCGGCTTCCATGCCGGCGAACTCGCCCGCCTCCGCGTTCATCTTGCCGTCGAAGCCGATCACCGACAGCTCCGCCAGCCCGTGCCGGCGGCCGATCTCGAAGTCGTTGGGATCATGCCCCGGCGTGATCTTGAGCGCGCCGGTGCCGAAGTCCATCTTCACGTACTCATCGGCGATGATCGGCACCTCGCGGTTGACGATCGGCACGATCGCGGTGCCGCCGATCAGGTGCTTGTAGCGATCGTCGTTCGGATGCACCGCGACGGCTGTGTCGGCCAGCAGCGTCTCGGGCCGCACGGTGGCCACGGTGAGGTGGTCGTTGCTGCCCTTGATCGCGTAGCGCACCTCGTAGAGGGCGTCGGCGGCGTGTTCGTAGCGCACCTCCAGATCGGAGACGGTCGATCCACAGCCTGGGCACCAGTTCACGATCCGGTTGTCGCGATAGATGTAGCCCTTGCGGTAGAGCCGCACGAACATCTCCAGCACCGCACGCACGTAGCCGTCGTCCATCGTGAACCGCTCGTGCTCGTAGTCGAGCGCGCAGCCGAGCCGCTTGAGCTGCTGGATGATGGTGGCGCCGGTCTCGCTCCGCCACTCCCACACCCGCTCGATGAAGGCTTCGCGGCCGAGCTCGAACCGGCTGGTGCCCTCCGCCCGGAGCTGCTTCTCGATCACGGCGTGCACGGCTATCGAGGCGTGGTCGGTGCCGCAGATCCACA
>JAWVEC010000290.1:0-3705 GCA_033856975.1 Gaiellales bacterium | reverse complement strand
GCGCCGCCCTGGATCGACATCGAGCCCAGCACCAGCAGCGCCGCCTTGAGCGGGCGGACGGCAACGAAGGCGCTATGGGTGAGCATGCGGTGGAAACCGATCGTGACGCCGAAACCGCACAGCACGTACAGCGAGACCAGCAGCAGCAGGTCGGTCCAGCCGACGGCTGCATTCCACAACAGCACGATCGCCGTCAGGATGCCGACGAACGGGATCACGGTGATCGCCAGCATGACGCTCTTCTGGCCCCATCCGGCCTCCACCTCGGGATCCGGCTGGACGGCGGGCGGGGCTGGCTGTTCGGCGATCATGTGCACCTCACTGTGGTGTTCGCTCTCGGAGTGCGCGGGCCTGCAGCTTGCGAGCCCGCTTGTGAGCCTGGTACTCGGCCAGTGCCTCCGGCGAATCAGCGTCGCCAAGCGTGGGATGGTCGGGCAGCACCTCTTGCCAGCCGTCCGGCTTGATGCCGAACTGCTTGATCAGGGTCGCAACCAGGCTGCGCACCTTCATGTCGCCGATGCCGGGCAGCTCACCCAGCCGCCTGACCAGGTCCTGCCCGGTCTTGGCCTCGCGCCAGACGCGGGAGCCGTCGCCGCCGTACTCGTCGGCCAGCACGGAGCACAGCGCCTGGACGCGCTCGGCCATCGTGCCGGGGAAGCGGTGTAGCGCCGGCTTCTCGCGGAACACTTCGGACAGCCGGTCGGGGTCGAGCGCCGCGATCTTTGCCGGGTCGAGGTGGCCGAGCCGGCTCGACAGCTCGAGCGGTCCGGCGAACGCCTTCTGCACCGTCACCTGCTGGTCGAGCACGAAGCCGATCAGCAGCGCGTTGGGATCGGACGCCAGCAGCCGGTTCGCCTCCGGATCCTTCGTCCAGGGCAACTCCCGCACGGCGGTGGTGGTGCTTGCCATCGCCCGAAGACTACCTGTAGCCCGCGATTGCCGACCCCGACTCGAGCGCTTCCACCACCCACCGCGCCACCTTCTGGGGCGGATCGCCGCCCATCCGGCGGTCGCTGAGGCCGCGTGCGCTGGCCGAGAACTCGGTGTCGGTCAGAGCCGGCTTCACGTTCACGACGTGGATGCCATGCTCGCGCAGCTCGCGATAGCCGGTGCGCGAGAGCAGGTCGACCGCGGCCTTGGTGGCGGCGTAGGCGCCGCTGCCGGGATCGGGGAACTCGCCCACGATCGAGGAGATGTTGACGATGCCGCCGCCGGAGCCCTGGTTGACCAGGTGCGCACCCGCAGCGCGCATCCCGTTCACGACGCCCAGCACGTTCGTCCGGATCATCTCGGACGTCCGTATCGGGTCGAGCTCGTGCAGCCGGCCGAAGGCGCCGATGCCGGCGTTGTTGACCATCACGTCCAGCCGGCCGCCCCACTCGGCGGCGCGCTGCACCAACCGCTCCACCTGCGCGTAGTCGGACACGTCGCAGGCCACGGCCATCCCGTCCAGCTCGGCCGCCACCGGATCGAGCAGCTCCGCCCGCCGGCCGGCCACCACCACCCGCGCGCCACGCTGGTGGAGGGCGTGGGCGACCGCGCGCCCGATGCCGGTCGATGCCCCGGTCACGATCGCCACGGCTCCTTCCAGCCTGGTGCTTGCACCACGCGGGCCGGGCAGCTCCTGCTCGCTCATGACTTCCTCTCGTCGGGTGCCTGAACGCTACCCTCTCGGCGATGGAGACGCCCTCGTTCGTCGATCGGCTGCTCGCCCCCCTGTCGTGGCTGGGCGCCCACGTCCGCCGTCTGCTGTCGCAGACCGTGGACAGGATCGGTGCCGTTCTGCTGCCGGCGGTCGCGCCCTGGGAGCGGCTGCCCGTGCCGGCGCAGGTCGGGATCGCCTTCCCGACGCTGTCGGTGCTGCTGTTTCTGTTCCACCTGGGGCCGCTCGGCCAGCCCCTGCTGCGGGCGATCTTCTACGGCGTGTTCTGGTCGATCCTGGCCACGCCGGCGATCGTGGTCGCGACGCAGAACGAGCTGCGAAAGCGCCATAAGCGCGAGAGCGGTAGCGGCTAGCGCGACTCGCCCAGCGCCAGTCCGGCCCGCAGCGTCGATACCACCTCGTCGTGCGACCACGGCGCCGGCGCGACCGAGATGAAGTAGTCGTCCAGGGCCTGCGTTGCGAGCTGGTCGAGGTGCTGCTCGCGCACGCCCACCGCCGACAGCGTCTCGAACTCGAGCTCGGCCAGGATCCGGCGCACCGCCCGCACCGCCCGTGAGCCGTCGCCCGATCCGTCGTCCGGCTCGCCCAGCGCATCGGCCACGCGTTCGAACTGGGCGGCGGCGTACCGGCGGTCGCGATCCATCGTCTCGGCCAGCACCAGGCCGATCGTGAGCCCATGGGGCAGGCCCAGCAGGCCGCCGATCGCCTGCGCGATCGAGTGCTCCGAGCCGCAGTCCGAGATGTTCATCGCCAGGCCGCCGAGCAGGCTGGCGCACATCATCTCGCTGCGCGCGTCGGCGTCGCTGCCGTCGCGCACCGCGCGCACAAGCGCCCGTCCGGCCAGCCGCGCGCCCTCCAGCCCGATCGCGTCTCCGACCGGCGTGCGCGCCGTCACCACCAGCGCCGCGATCGCCTGGGCGAGCGCGTCGATGCCGGTGTAGGCGGTCAGCTTGGGCGGCAGCCCGTGCGTGAGGGTGGCGTCGACGAGCGCGTGCTGGGCGCGCAGCAGCGGGCTGGCGATGCCCGCCTTGACGTGCGTCGCCTGGTCGGTGATGACGGCGCCACCCGACACCTCGGACCCGGTTCCGGCCGTGGTCGGCACGCACACCAGCGGTATCCGGGGCGGCTCGTAGCTGGCCTCGCCGCGCGCGAAGCGCATGTACGGGCCGCCCTGGGCGGCCACCAGCCGCGCCGCCTTGGCGGTGTCCATCGATGAGCCGCCGCCCAGAGCGACAACGGCGTCGCAGCCCGACTCCGACAGCGCCTCCGCCGCCTGCTCGACCAGCTCCGTGGTCGGCTCGCCGGCATCCTTCTCAAACCGCACTGCTCCGTCCAGCGGCCCGATCGCAGCAGCGACGCCGGGGACGAACCCGTCCAACCCGCGGTCCATGATCAGAAACGGCCTGCTGACGGCCTCATCTGCGAGCACTGCCGAGAGCTGGCCGGCAACGCCGTCACCAAAGCGGATCTTGACCGGGAGGTGGTTGCGGAAGGGGTCGATCATGGCGTCCTTTCAGATCGGTTCGACTGTGTCTGCTCCGGCCGTCGGGTAGCCTACCGCCCGGCAGCGAGTGGTTTCCGCCATCACGCAAGGAGATTGATCCGAATGCCCGACTCTCGATTCGTGGACACGCTCAATGGCCAGATCGGCTATGAGTTCGGCGCCGCCCAGCAGTACATCGCGGTCGCCGTGTACTACGAGTCGGAGACGCTTCCCCGGCTGGCGGCGCACTTCTACAGGCAGGCGCTTGAGGAGCGTAACCACGCCATGATGATGGTGCAGTACCTGCTCGACGCCGGCCTCGACGTGACCGTGCCGGGCGTCGAGGCGCCCAAGACGGCCTTCGCCGACGTGGTCGAGCCGGTCTCGCTGGCGCTGGCGCAGGAGCGCCGCGTGACCGAGCAGATCGGAGGCCTGGCCACGCTCGCCCGCGAGCTGGGCGACTACGCCGGCGAGCAGTTCATGCAGTGGTTCATCAAGGAGCAGGTCGAGGAGGTCTCCAGCATGTCCGGTCTGCTGACGGTGGTCGAGCGGGCGCGTG